>DASQNC010000044.1 GCA_035645145.1 Azospirillaceae bacterium
CCCGCCAGCTCGTCCCCGATCCAGATCGCCGGCCTGAGGGACGGCGGCTATGCCCTGGCCTGGGAAAGCCCGGACGACAGTGGCGGCGGCATCCGCACCCAGCGCTTCGACGCCAACGGCCAAGCGGCCGGGCCGCCGCAGGACGCCGCCGCCCTCCCCCTCTACACCCAGTCCAGGCCGACGATCACCGGCTTGGCCGACGGCGGCTACGTCGTGCTGTGGCAGATCAACATTGGCGTGAACAGCCCCACCCCCGGCTGGGACGTCAAGGGTCAGCGCTTCGACGCCAGCGGCGCCAAGGTCGGCAGCGAATTCCAGGTGAACACCGCCGCCGCAGGCGACCAGTTCGAAGCCTCGACCGCGGTGCTGGCCGATGGCGGCTTCGTCGTGGTCTGGCGCAGCCTGAGCGAGGGCAACGGCCGGAGCGACGTCTACGCCCAGCGCTTCGATGCGGCCGGCGCCAAGGTCGGGGGCGAGATTCACGTCAACGGCATCACGACCGGTTACCAGGGCAAGCCCGACGTCGTCGGCTTGGCCAACGGCGGCTTCGTCGTGGCCTGGGCATCACTCAGCCTGGACGGTTCGGAATCCGGTATCCAGGCCCAGCACTTCGACGCCGCCGGTGCCTCGGTCGGAGGCGAGTTCCGCCTGAACGGGGACACGGCCGGCCGCCAATACGACGTGGTCCTGTCCGCGCGGCCGGACGGCGGCTTCAGCGCCGTCTGGACGTCCGAATTCCAAGACGGCTACGGCGCCGGTCTTGTCACCCGCAGCTTCGTCACGCGTCTCGAAATCCGCGGCACCGCCGGCAACGACACCCTTATGGGCTCGGGCCTCAACGAAATTGTCACGGGCCTCGACGGCAACGACCACCTCTCCGGCGGGGGCGGCAACGACTGGCTGTACGGCGGCCGGGGCGAGGACGTTCTGGAGGGGGGCTCCGGCGCCGACATCATCCATGGCGGCTTCTACGCCATGGATGGTGACGGCGCGCTGGACAGCGCCTCCTACGCGGGTTCGACCAGCGGCGTCTACATCAACCTGGCCGAGGGACGCGGCTTCAACGCCAGCGCCGACGGCGACCGGCTGTACGGCATCGAGCGCCTGATCGGCTCCGCCTTCGAGGACTATTTGATCGGCCAGGAAGTCGCCAATGGCTGGGGCACCTACTTCGACGCCGCCCGCTATCTGGCCAGCAACCCCGACCTGCGCGCCACCTTCGGCACCGACCTGGCCCGTGCCACCCGGCATTGGGAAAACACTGGCCATCTGGAGGCCCGGCACGGCGCCATGATGGTCAGCGGCTCGGTCATCGCCTCCGGGGACGGTAACGACACCGTCAAGGGCGGCCGCCGCGACGACTACCTGCTGGGCGGGACCGGAAACGACCGGCTGGAGGGCCACGCCGGCCATGATTGGCTGTACGGCGAGGCCGGCGGCGACACCCTGAACGGCGGCCAGGGCGACGACCGGCTGTACGGCGGCGAGGGCAGCGACCAACTCACCGGCGAACAGGACGAGGACCTGTTGGTCGGAGGTGCCGGCGCCGATATCATCCAGGGCGCCTTCAACACAGCCGGTGGCGACACTGCGATGGACACCGCGTCCTACGCGGGCTCGGCCGGCGGCGTCTACGTCAACTTGGCCGAGGGGCGCGGCCTGCGGGCCGATGCCGAGGGCGACCGGCTGTACGGCATCGAGCGCGTGGTCGGCTCCAAGTACGACGACCACTTGGTCGGCCAGGAGGCGGTGACCCCCTGGGGCACCTACTTCGACGCCGCCCGCTACCTGGCCAGCAACCCCGACCTGCGCGCCGCCTTCGGCACCGACCACGCCCGCGCCACCCAGCACTGGGAGACCACCGGCCACCTGGAGGCCCGGCACGGCGCCATGATGGTCGGCGGCTCGATCCTCGTCGCCGACGCCGGGAACGACACCGTGCACGGCGGCATCCACAACGACTACCTGCTGGGCGGCACCGGCAACGACCAGGTCCACGGCCAGGGCGGCCACGACTGGCTGTACGGCGAGGCCGGCAGCGACACCCTGAACGGCGGCGACCATGGCGACCGGCTGTACGGCGGCGACGGCAGCGACACCCTGGACGGCGGGTCGGGGGACGACCGGCTCTACGGCGGCCTGGGCTCGGACACCGTCTACGGCGGGAGCGGCAACGACCTGTTCCTCGGCACGGCCGCGGAGTTGACCGGGGACCACATCCAGGACTTCGGGCGCGGCGACCGTCTGGTGGTCCTGGGCCGGAACCTCTCGCACCTCAGCGGCACGGCGGCGACGAGCCGGGTCGGGGTGGGCAGCGAGTGGTGGGAGTACGTGACGCTGTCGGGACCGGAGATGTCCATGGCCCGGTTCCAGGCGTACTGGGACGGCACGAAGACCGACATCTGGCTGGTCTGACCCGCCCAGAGGGGGCGGACGATGCACCCCCGGCGGCCGAATCGCCGGGGGTTCGTTCAGGCCGGCGGTGACCGCAGCGACAGCCGAACCGTATGCGGGCCGGCAGGAACAGGGCGAAACCCGGGCGCCGCCATGGGCCGACCGCGCGGCCCCATGGCGAAATAAGCCCGCTGCTCAGCCCGGGCCATCCTGTCGTTGGCCTTGACGAACAGGCATACGGGCTCATCGTCACCCCAACCTGGATTGGGGCGGCCGAAGATCCGAAGGCGCACCCTACTCCGCCGCCTTCACCGCAGGGGCCGGGGGCCGGGCGGTGAAGGCGGGATGCTCCTTGAGCGCCACCGGCAGCGGCCCGCCGGTGGCCCAATCCAGCAGTTCGACCGTATGGACGATCGGAATGCCGGTGCCGGCGGCGATCTGGGTCATGCAGCCGATGTTGCCGGTCGCCACGGCGTCGGGCCGGACCCGTTCGATGTTGGCCACCTTGCGGTCGCGCAGCCGGCCCGCGATCTCCGGCTGCAGCAGGTTGTAGGTCCCGGCCGAACCGCAGCAGATGTGCCCCTCCGGCACATCGCGCACATCGAACCCGGCCGCGGCGAGCAAGCCCTTGGGCTGCGTGCGGATGCGCTGGCCGTGCTGCATCGAGCAGGCGGAATGGTACGCGATGGCCTGTCCCGTCGCCGCAACGGGTTCCGACAATCCCAGGTCGGCCATCACCTCGGTCACGTCCTTGGCGAGCGTGCTGATCCGGGCCGCCTTGTCGGCATAGGCCGGATCGTTGCGCAGCATGAAGCCGTAGTCCTTCACCTGCGTGCCGCAACCGGACGCGTTGATGACGATCGCATCCAACCCGCCCTGTTCGACGAGCCCCCACCAAGCGTCGATGTTGGCCTTGGCCGCCCGGTGCGACGGTTCCTCGTGACCCAGATGGTGGACCAGGGCACCGCAGCAGCCGGCCCCCTTCGGCACCACCACCTCGGCCCCGTGGCGGGTCAGGAGGCGAACGGTCGCCTCGTTGATTTCAGGGGCCAGCACCTGCTGGGCGCAGCCGGCCAACAGCGCCACCCGCATGCGCCTGGGCGCTTGCGCGGGATGCGCGGCTCCCGGCCGGTCGGCCCAGTTGGGGCCGTGGAACGTCCTGGGCGCCATGGCGAGGAGCGGGCGCAGCTTCCGGGGCAGCAGCCGGGCGAAGGGCCTGGCGGCCTGGGCACCCAACAGCGACAGGCGGAACAGCGTGGGGCGCGGCAGCACCACGGCCAGCAGCCGCCGCAGCAGCCGTTCGGACAGCGGGCGCCTGTAGGTCTTCTCGATGTGCACCCGCGCATGGTCGACCAAGTGCTGGTAATGCACCCCCGACGGGCAGGTGGTCATGCAGGACAGGCAGGACAGGCAGCGGTCCACATGCTTGACCTCCCCCGCCGTCGGCGGGCGGTCGTTCTCCAGCATGTCCTTCATCAGGTAGATGCGGCCGCGCGGGCTGTCCAACTCGTCGCCCAGCAGCAGATAGGTCGGGCACGTGGCCGTGCAGAACCCGCAGTGCACGCACTTGCGCAGGATCTTTTCGGACTCCGCCGTGTCCGGATTGCTCAACTGGGCGGGGGTGAAGTTGGTCTGCATGATCCGCTCACACGCCCGCGGCCATACGGCCGGGGTTGAGAATACGGCCGGGGTCGAAGCCCGCCTTCACCCGCGCCGCCAGGGCGGCCAGCGCCGGCGGTTGCGGATGGAAGACGTCGACCACGGCCCGGACGGGTTCGGGCGCTCGCATCAAGGTGGCATGCCCCCCGACGGCCGCGACCGCGGCCCGGATCACGGCGGCTCCGCCATCCTCCGGCCCCGACGGTGCGACCCCGATCCAGATGAGGCCGCCGCCCCAATCATGGAAGGCCTGTGCGTCCACGTCGCGGGCGACCTGGGCGGCGACGGATGCCCCGGCGGCGGGCGGCACCGAGACCCGCCAGACGACGCGGGTCCGGTCCGCCACAAAGGGTTGGACGTCGCGCACCGCCCGCCAGAACACCTTGGATGCGTCGGTATCCAGGGACGAGATCTCGCCGAATCCCATCAGAAGATCGGCCAGTTGGGTGGCCCGGGGCCCGACCGACGCCTCCACCCCCTCGATCCGGATCGCGGTGGCCGGTCCGGGCAGGCCGGGGAACGCGTGGGCGACGGCCGCCGGGATATGGGCGGCGGACGAAACCTCGTGCGGGCTTTTCAGAGCCGCCGCCATGGTGCGGATGGCGGTGGCGTCGTCCAGGCCGTGCACCAGCAGGGTGCGGACGGTCGCCGGTGCGGGGAGCACCTTCACCGACACTTCGGTCAGCGCGGCCAGCGTTCCATAGGAGCCCGCCACCAGCTTCATCAGGTCGTAGCCGGTGACGTTCTTCACGACCCTGGCCCCGGCCTTGAACGCCTCGCCCCGGCCGCTGACGGCCGAGAAGCCGAGGAAGTGGTCACGGGCCGCGCCGGCCTGGATGCGCCGCGGGCCTGCGAGGTTGCACCCCAGGGCGCCACCCAGCGTCCCCTGCCCCGCCTCCCCGCCCAGCAGGGGGCCGAGATCGGCGGGCTCGAACGCGAAGTGTTGCCCCTCGGCGGCAAGCAGCCCCTCGAGTTCCGCCATCGGCGTTCCGGGCCGGGCGGTCAGCACCAACTCCGCCGGCTCGTAGTCCACGACGCCGGACAGGCCGGACAGGTCGAGCGTGTGCGCGGCCTGCACCGGCCGGCCGAGCCCCCGCTTGGTGCCGCGCCCCACCAGCTCCAATGCCTGTTCCTCCGATGCCGCCCAGCGGACGACCTCGGCCACCTCGTCGGGTGTCTTCGGCGTGAATGTGCTCATGCCCCGTCCTTCAGAACCGCGGCAGGTCCGGGAAGGGCAACTGGCCCTTGGACACCTTCATCCAGCCCAGGTCCGCGCAACGGTGGAGCTGCGGGAAGACCTTGCCGGGGTTCATCAGCCCGTCCGGATCGAACGCGCACTTGACCCGCATCTGCTGGTCCAGGTCGATCCGGTCGAACTGCACCGGCATCAAATCGCGCTTTTCCACGCCGACGCCGTGTTCGCCCGTGAGCACTCCGCCCACCTCCACGCACAGGCGCAGGATGTCGGCCCCGAACGCCTCCGCCCGCTCCAGCTCGCCCGGAACATTGGCATCGTACAGGATCAGGGGATGCAGGTTGCCGTCGCCGGCATGGAACACGTTCGCCACACGCAGCCGGTGCTTTTCGGACAGTTCCTGCATCCGCCTCAGGACCTCGGGCAGGCGCTTGCGGGGGATCGTCCCGTCCATGCACAGGTAGTCCGGGCTGATGCGGCCGGCCGCCGGGAATGCCGCCTTGCGCCCTGCCCAGAAGATCGCGCGCTCATCCTCGCTCCTGGACAGCCGGCACGAAACCGCACCGTGGGCCGTGGCGATCTCCTGCACGCGCCCGGCCAGGTACTCCACCTCCTCCGGCGGGCCGTCCAGTTCGACGATCAGGATGGCTTCCACGTCCAGGGGATAGCCGGCGTTGACGAACGCCTCGGCCGCATGGATGGCTGGCTTGTCCATCATTTCCATCCCACCGGGAATGATCCCGGCGGCGATGATGGCGGCCACGCAGTCGCCCGCGGCCTCGTTCGAGTGGAAGCCGATCAACGCCGCCTTCGCCGTCTGCGGCCTGCGCAGGATGCGCACGGTCACCTCGGTCACCACACCGAGGAGCCCTTCCGACCCGACCATCAGGCCCAGAAGGTCGTAGCCTTCGGAGTCCAGGTGCTTGCCGCCCAGCCGAACCACGGTGCCGTCCATCAGCACCATCTGGATGCCCAGGACATTGTTGGTGGTCAGCCCGTATTTGAGGCAGTGCACGCCGCCCGAATTCTCGGCGACGTTGCCGCCGATGGTGCAGGCGATCTGCGAGGACGGGTCGGGCGCGTAATAGAACCCCTCGTCCTGGACGGCCCAGGTGATGCCGAGGTTGGTGACGCCCGGCTGCACGACGGCGACACGGTTGTCGTAATCGATGTCCAGCACCTTGTTGAACTTGCCCATGCCGAGCACGATGCCGTCGGCCAGCGGCAGGGCTCCGCCGGACAGGGATGTGCCCGCCCCACGCGGCACGACCTTCACGCCCATGTCCTGGCACAGGCGCAGAACGGCGCTGACCTGCTCGACGGTTTCGGGCAGAACCACGACCATCGGCAGTTGACGATAGGCTGTCAGCGCATCGGTTTCGTAGGCGCGGAGTTCGCGCTCCTCGGTGATGACGCCCTCGCCGGGGACGATATCGCGCAGGCGTTCGATCAACACCGCGCGATTCTGCAACGCGGTGGCGTCCGGTTTGGGCATCCGCATGGCCGTGTCTCCCGCCCGGCGTCGATGCGAAACGCGGGCGATTGGCCCCCGCACGCCGGACGGCCGGAGTGGTAGCACCCCGCGTGCAACAGCGGCAACACCCCCTTTCCCCTTGATATGGGGGCGGCAAGGAAGGTCCGGCGCCGTCCCGGATGGCGCGTCCGGCCGCCCTTCGGCACTGGACTTTCCACTTGGTTTGTGTGCGCCTTACCGTGAGAGGCAGGGCGAGGGATCGGGTTGAGTCCGACCGTGCATAGCAAGGATTGGCACCGCGATCCCGATGAGGCACAGGGTCCGGCAATCGGCAGGGGCCGGGTGGCATGGGCGAAGGCGCGGGCGACGCTCTGGGCGGCGCAGGCCCTTCTCGTTGCTGTCCGGTGGCTGCGCCGGTCCTGGGAACGGCTGGACGCCAAACGCGTGCAACGCGAGCAGGCCCGGCGGGCAAAGGTCGACCGGCGGCGGATCGCCCGCGCCGCGCTGACCGCGCCGTTCCGCGCACTCTATGAAATCGTGGATCTCGCAGCCGCCCTGGTGGTCGCCGCGGCGGACCTGTTCCTGGCCATGTGCGCCGGAATCGGCCTGTTCGTCGTGGTCGGCACCCTGGTGTCGGTGTGGGTGCTGTCGGACCCGGCGCGCATGCGGTTCGTGGCTGGGACCGCCCTGGATTTCGTGGACGCCCACAGGAACGAGATCCTGGCGCGTGAGGCGGATGTGCGGGCGGCGATCGGCCTTGGTCCGGCGGACCGTGGTGCGCCAGCGCAACAATCCGCGCCGCCGGCGGCGCCCCCCCAGGCCCAGACCGTCGCCCCCTTGGCGCCTCAGCCGCCGCCCCCGGCACCGCCGCCCGGCGCGGCCGCCCCGCCGGCCAGCCCCCCGGGCGGATGGACCACGGCCCCGGTCACGATCCGCCAATCACGTTAGGGCGTTGAGGCACGACCGTTGGCCCCAATGGGCCGGGCGCGCGGATTGGGTGCAAACAGGGCCTGGGCGCAAACAGAGGCCCAGCGCAAAGCAAAACCGCGCCGGGATGCGGCGCGGTTTCATCAACGCTCGGACAGTGGCGGCCGGAACAAATCCGGCCGACTGGCTCAGCCCTGGCGGGCCTTGAAGCGCGGATTCTGCTTGTTGATGACGTACACCCGGCCCTTGCGGCGCACGATGCGGCAGCCCTTGTGCCGGGTCTTCATCGACTTGAGGGAGTTCACGATCTTCATGACACGCAAATCCTATGGGAAGGGCCCGGCGAGCGCCTGCCCGAAGTCGCCGGAAATTATGTAGCACGCCCCGGCCTGTCAAGCGTGGCTTGCACCCTCAACTGGAGGGTTTCAGCGCATAGAACCGGTAGCACCGCAGTCCGGCCTCGAACGCGGCGATCCGGGCGGCCCAAAGATTCACCTCCGCGAGGACGGCCTGCTTGGTGTCCCCCATGACCGTGTGCTCCCCCAGGAAACCGGAGAGCTTCTGGATGGCGGAAACGACCTGTGCCCGGTGCGCGTCGGTGACGTCCTCGGCAACACGCACGTCGAGGTTCCGACGCTTCAGGTTGCCCTCGTGCTGGGCCAGCGTCCAAGGGGACGGGGCCAATGGCTCGGTGGCGCGCCAGTTGGTGATCGCCGGCGCGTCGGAGGGTTCGTCGACGAACACGTAGTCCGTGTAGAGGAGCTGCCCGCGGGGCTTGAGCGCCCGCTCGATCCCATCGAAAAGGCGGTCCTTCTCCTTGATGGCGAAGAACAGCTCCCTGGCGAAGACGCAGTCGACCCGCTTGTTGTACTTGAACGACTCGGGATCGTAGGGAACGATCGGCGCCTGCTTGGTCATGCCCAGCTTCTTGGAGCGCTCCATCCCCTCCGCCGCGAGCAGGGGATTCGGCTCCAACCCGGTGATCCAGGTCCCGAACGCATCCACCATGATTCGCGCGGCTCCGCCAAGCCCGGCGTGCAAATCGAGCACGCTCATGGCCGGGTTCAGCCCCAGCGGCCTGACCATCTCGGAGATGTAGTCCTGACCACCCGGCGAAACGAAACCCTCGCCCCAGATCTTCTCGGCGACCCCGATCCGGGTGGCGGTCCACAGCGGCTTGCCGTGGCGGTCCAGCCCCTTGTTGGCGAAGGCCGCGTAGTCGACCTCCACCTCATCGAGGTCGGCCCCCTTCCGGGCACTCATCCAGCGGCGGAATGCGTCGAGATCGTACCCCTCCCACCATGCGATGAAGCGAATCCTCGCCTCTTCCAGCACGGCCTCGGTGTCGGGCCCCAACCGCAGCTTGAAATGGGACAACTGCATTGGGCGCAGGGCTCCGACGATATCTAAGGGGACCGCTCCCACCCCCGTCCGGAGTTACCACCAGCGGCGGCAGCATCATACGGACGGCCTGGGCACCCAACCAAAATTCAGGTGGATGGCATTTATGTCAAGGCGGATCTAAAGCCGCGCGCCGTATGGGGCTCGACAAAAAGGAGCGGCGCGGAAACCGCTTGACCGGCTAACCCACTCCCTCACCGTCCGGATCGACCGGACGGTGAGGGAGTGGTGGGCGCGACAGGGATTGAACCTGTGACCCCCACGATGTCAACGTGGTGCTCTCCCGCTGAGCTACGCGCCCGCCGGTGGGGGACCCAGCATGTAGCATCCGGCCGACCGCCACGCAACCCTTCTTTTCAATACCCCGTTCTTTCGTGGCGGACCGCATCAGGCCGCCAGGATGCGCTCCACCTCCGACGCAAGCTGGCGCAGGTGCACAGGCCGGGCCAGGGTGCGGAAATGTCCGGATGGGGTGGCGGACTGCGACATTGCGACGGCGGCGAATCCGGCGATCAGGACCACCGGCAGACCGGGGCGGTTGCGCACGGCACGGCGGGCCAGCTCGACCCCGTCCAGGCCCGGCATGACCACATCGGTCACCAGGATGTCGTAGGGTTGGCCGGAGATGGCGGCGAGAGCCGTGTGTCCATCGCCCACGGCGTCCACCTCGTGTCCGGCGCTTTGCAGCCGCCCGGCCAATACGCGCCGCAGCCCACCATCGTCCTCGGCCAACAAGATTCGGGCCATCGACGCCTCCCGCGATCCGAAGCGGGATGATTCGGCGCGCCATGCGCGGGCGGAAGCCGGGCAGACGGCGCTCGTCCGCAAGGTGCGACACCGATCGCCACCGGGAATCGCCACCTGGGCGTCTGGACGTATAAGGCCTAACCTGCCTTTATGCGCGTTCCCTTCGGGGACACACGAAGGAACATGAGCTCTCGCGCACCCTCCGCCCGGCCCGACCAGGACAGCTCCGACCCCAATGGGCTTGATGCGCCGTTCGAGGTGCTGGCACCGGGCGAGCAGGTGCTTCCGGTCGTACTTGCCTCGCCCCACAGCGGATGCCGTTACCCGCAGGCATTCCTGGACAGTGCGCGCCTGTCCGGACTGGCCCTGCGCAAGTCCGAGGACACCTTCGTCGACGAGGTCTTCGCGCAGGCCCGCACGCTGGGCGTTCCGATGATCCGGGCCCTGTTCCCGCGCGCCTTCCTGGATTTGAACCGCGAGCCCTTCGAACTCGACCCCGAGATGTTCGAGGACGCCCTGCCCGCCTACGCCAATACCCGCAGCCCCCGGGTCCAGGCCGGGCTCGGCACCATCGCGCGGGTGGTCGCCACAGGCGAGGAAATCTACAGCCGCAAGCTGCGCTTCGACGAGGTGCTGGACCGGGTGAATCGCTATTACCACCCCTACCACGCCGCCCTGAAGGATCTGGTCGAGCGGACGCGCCGGCGATTCGGCTGGTGCGTGCTGCTGGACTGCCACTCCATGCCGTCGGCTGGCGCGATGTCGGAGGGGAACGGGCGACCGCAGATGTTCGATCTGGTGCTGGGCGACTGCTTTGGCAGCGCTTGCGCACGGGCCGTCACCGATACCGCCGAGGAGGTGGCAGCCGGCTTCGGCTACACTGTCGCCCGCAACAGCCCCTACGCCGGTGGCCACACCACCCGCCACTATGGCCGGCCACGCCTGGGCGCCCACGCATTGCAGATCGAAATCAACCGGTCGCTGTACATGGACGAGGCGCGGTTCACGCGCAAACCCCACCTGTCGACGCTGGCGGACCACATGACGGCACTGGTGGAGGCGATCGGCAGGCTGGAGTTGAAGGGGGCGTGGCGGCCGTGAGCCCCGGACCTGACAGGCCGGGCAGCCGTATCGTCCTTCGGCCCGCGACCACGGCCGACCTGCCGGACATCCAGGCCATCTACGCCCATCATGTCCGCCACGGCCTCGCCAGCTTCGAGGAGGTGCCGCCCGATCTTGCGGAGATCACCAGACGCTGGCTGGACCTGGCCGGACGCGGCCTCCCCTATCTGGTCGCGGTCGAGGCGGGCGAACCGGTCCCGGAACCGATTCTCGGCTATGCGTACGCGAGCCTGTACCGCCCCCGGTCCGCCTACCGGTTCACCTGCGAGGACTCGGTGTACATCCGCCCGGGATCGGAGGGCCGCGGCATCGGCCGCATGCTTCTGGCGGCGCTCGTGGACCACTGCACCGCCCGCGGCTTCCGGCAGATGGTCGCGGTCATCGGGGACAGCGCCAACGCCGCATCCATCGGGCTCCACCGCGCGCTCGGCTTCGAGTCGGCCGGCGTGCTCCGGGCGGTCGGCTTCAAGCACGGGCGTTGGGTGGATACGGTGTTGATGCAGCGCGCACTCGGCCCCGGCACGGAGCATTCGCCCGGTTTCGGCGCCCCGGGCCCGCTGGATACCCCCGGAAGCTGACCGGCACCGCCGGTCGAGCGTCATCACCGCGGGTTGGCGCACGAAAAAAATGGGCCGTGGTGATCCACGGCCCAAGTTTAGGGAGGAAACGCCCAAGAAGTGCGTTACGGATGGCCGCAACCGCAGCCATACCGCACTGCACAATATGATGCAGGTGCGAACGATTTTCAAGCCGCTTGACGCGGCCGCGAACGAGTTTCGAATTGCCCGCTGGCTCGCCGCCCTTTGAAATCAGCGGCAAAGCGTTGATTCCGCCTACGGAGCCGGCCCCGGGCGTGGCCTGGCAATGCTGCATTGCAGCGCCCCCCCCCCTTGTCCGCCAGGCCGACCACCTCAGGCTCCGTGCCTGACGCCCCATTGCAGGCTCACGCCGGGGCACCACGCACCTTAAGGCCAAAATCGCCGGGCCGAGAACGCCAAGCCCGGCCGAGTTGTTACATCGGCCAGAATCAAGACCGGCGCTTCGTCGGCAGGCTGCGGGAATTGGCCCGTTCATCGAGGGAGGTTGCGGCATGAGCCGCTTGGTCGTGGTGTCCAACCGTGTGGCACTGGTCGACGAAGGCAAGCAGGCGGCCGGTGGGCTCGCCGTCGCAATGGCCGAGGCTTTGCGGCAATCCGGCGGCATCTGGTTCGGCTGGAGTGGCCATGTCGTCGCCGAACCCACAACCGAGCCGACACTGTCGCACCAGGGTCGCCTGACCTATGCGACCGTGGACCTGAACCAGCGCGACTTCGAGGAATACTACAACGGTTATGCCAACTCGACCCTCTGGCCCTTGTTCCACTACCGGCTGGGCCTGACCAGCTACAGCCGGCGCAACTACGAAGGCTATCAGCGGGTCAACGCCCACTTCGCCGACTGCCTGACGAAAATGTTGCAGCCCGATGATTGGATCTGGGTGCAGGACTACCACCTGATCCCGCTGGGCGAGGAGTTGCGCAAGCGCGGGTGCCGGCAGCGCATGGGCTTCTTCCTCCACACTCCATTCCCCGCGCCGGAACTGCTGGTGGTCCTCCCCAACCACGAGGACCTCGTGCGCAGCCTGTGCGCGTACAACGTGGTGGGATTCCAGACCAACCACGATGTGCGGGCACTGGCCAACTACATCCGCTACGAGGCCGGCGGCAGGGTCGAGGAGCTGCCGGACGGAGGTGTGCGGATCTCGGCCTTCGGATGCAGTGTCCTGGCCCGGGCGTTCCCGATTTCCACCGACACCGAGACGCTGCGTGTTCTGGCCGAAGCCAATGCCCACACCCGTACGACCGAACGGCTGCGCCAAAGTCTGGTCGGCCGAAGGCTCATCATCGGCGTGGACCGGCTGGACTACTCCAAGGGCCTGCCGCAGCGCTTCGAAGCGTTCGGGACGCTGTTGGAGAACCACCCGCAATACCGTGGCCAGGTCTCGTTCCTGCAGATCGCTCCGCCAAGCCGCTCGGACGTGCCGGAATACCAGGCCATCCGCCGCGACCTCGAGGCGCTGGCAGGACATATCAACGGCCGATTCGCCGAGTTCGACTGGGTTCCCATCCGCTACCTCAACTCCGCCTTCGGGCGGAAGACGCTGGCGGGCTTCTTCCGGGCGGCCCATGTGGGCCTGATCACGCCGCTGCGCGACGGCATGAACCTTGTGGCCAAGGAGTACGTGGCCTGCCAGGATCCGGGCGATCCGGGTGTGCTGGTGCTCTCCCGGTTCGCCGGGGCGGCGGAGGAGTTGGACGCGGCCTTGATCGTCAACCCGTTCGATGTGGAAGGCGTGGCCGACGCGCTGGAGCGCGCCCTGTCCATGCCGTTGGAGGAGCGGCAGAAACGCCACGCCGCCATGATGAGGGTCTTGAGCAGGAACGACATCACCGCTTGGCGCAAAACCTTCATCGAGGTGCTGGCCGACAGCCGCGTGGCAGCCTGAAAGATGGGACCCGGGACCGATACTCCGCTGGCACTCGCCGCCGACATCGGCGGCACCAACGCCCGCTTCGCCCTGCTCGACGTGGATGGCACCGCGCATGCCACGCGGATCCTGAAATGCGCCGACCACCCGACCATGGAGGCGGCGGTCGAAGCCTATCTCGATGCCGCCGCACCGCGCCGGCGACCGCGCAGTGCCGCCATTGCCGTGGCCGGTCCGGTCACCGGCGACCGTTTCAGCATGACCAACCACCGGTGGTCCTTCTCCCGCGCCGAAGCCGAACGGCGGCTGGGACTGGAACGGCTCGTCCTCGTCAACGACTTCACGGCCGTCGCACTCGGCATGCCCCACCTCAAACCCGGCGACCGGCGGCCGGTGGGAAGCGGCGAACCGGTGCCGGGCCAGGTGATCGGGGTGATCGGGCCGGGTAGCGGGCTGGGGGTGTCCGGGCTGGTGCCGACGGGGAACGGGTGGGTGGCGCTGGCGACCGAGGGGGGACATGTCACGGTGCCGCCGGTCACCGAGCGCGAAGCGGCGGTGCTGGCCCACCTGCATGCGCGCTTCCAGCATGTCTCCGCCGAGCGGGTGATCTCGGGCATGGGCCTGACGAACCTCTACGAGGCCCTGTGCCGGGTCGACGGCAAGGATCCCGCGCAGTTGGAGCCGGCCGAAATCACCGCCGCCGGCATCGCGGGCAAGGACCCGCACTGCACCGAGGCGGTCGACATGATGTGCGCGCTGCTCGGCACGGTGGCCGGCAACCTGGCCCTGACGCTGGGAGCCCGGGGCGGCATCTACATCGCGGGCGGCATCGTCCCCAGGCTTGGGGAATATTTCGACCGCTCGGCCTTCCGGGAGCGGTTCATGGCCAAGGGCCGCATGCGTACGTATCTGGAGCCGGTGCCGACATATGTGGTCACCCACCCGCTGCCGGCCTTTCTGGGTCTTGCCGCGGTGCTGGCGCAGACACGGGCGGACTGAAGGCCATTGGCGAGGGCGGAAGGCGGCCTTAATGTCCGGGCATGAGCACGCCCGCATCCGCCGCACCGACCCTGTCCGCCATCGACATCGTCAAGGTCCGGAGCGATACGCCCGGCGTGGACCATGTCGCGCACTTCAACAATGCGGGCGCATCGCTCCCCCCGCGCACGGTCGTCGATGCCGTGACCGGGCACCTGGAACTGGAAAGCCGCATTGGCGGCTACGAGGCGGCGGAATTGGCCGCCCGCCGGATCGAACACACATACGACGCCGTGGCCGCCCTGGTGAACGGCCACCGGGACGAGATCGCGCTGGTGGAGAACGCGACCGTCGCGTGGCGTTCGGTCTTCTACGGCCTGCCGTTGGGGCCGGGCGACCGCATCCTGACCTCGGTCGCCGAATACTCGTCCAACTACATCGCCTTCCTGCAAATGGCCCGTCGGACGGGTGCGGTGGTCGAAGCCGTGCCCAACGACGCGTATGGCCAATTGGACGTGGCGGCGCTGGAACGGATGATCGACGGCCGGGTCAAGCTGGTGGCGGTCACCCACATCCCCACCAACGGCGGATTGGTCAACCCGGCCGCGGCCATCGGCCGGGTCACCCGTGCCGCAGGCGTGCCCTATCTGCTGGACGCATGCCAGACGGCCGGGCAATTGCCCATCGACGTGGATGCGATCGGCTGCGATGCGCTGTCGGCGACCGGCCGCAAATTCCTGCGCGGCCCACGGGGCACCGGGTTCCTGTGGATCGCCAAAGCCTTCATGGAGCGGATCGAACCGCCCATGCTGGACAACACGGCGGCCCACCTGACAGGGCCGGACAACTACGAAATGCGCGCCGACGCACGCCGGTACGAGAACTTCGAGTCCAGCATCGCCGCCCGGATCGGTCTGGGGGTGGCCATCGACTATGCGCTTGGCCTGGGCATGGGCAGCATCTGGGCCCGCGTCCAATCCCTGGCGGACCATCTGCGTGCCCGCTTGGCCGATGTGCCGGGTGTCGCGGTGCGGGACCTCGGCCAGACCAAATGCGGGATCGTGACCTTCACCGTCGACGGCCACGCCCCGGAAGCCGTGCGCAAGCACCTCGGGAAACAGGGCATCAACGTTTCGGTGACCAGTCGCGCCGGCACGCCCCTGGATATGGATGCCCGCGGCTTGGACGAACTCGTCCGCGCCTCGGTGCACTATTACAACACCGAGGACGAAATCGAACGGCTGGTGCGGGTGCTCGGCACGTTGGAATAAGCCGGAACCGGGAAAGCCGTCGGGCGCACACGGCCCCGGTCCCAAATGAAATGAGCCGCAAATGGAAAGGCCGCCCAAAGGGCGGCCTTTCGCCTTCCCGTGCGTACCCGCCCGGGATCAGCGGTTCAGGAACATACCGATGACGGACTCGCGGCTGCGGTTCGTGATCCCCAGCGAGATCGCGCTCAATTGCTGCCGGACCTGGTCCTTGGCGAGATTCACGGACTCGCGCGCCAGATCCGCGTCGCGGATTGCGCCGACGCCCTGCTGGGTGGCGGCCTGCTGAGCCATGTTGAACTTGATCTGGTTCTCAATCCGCCGGGCATCCCCGCCAAACGCGTTCAACGCGCTGCCCATCCGGTCCGCGAATTGGCTGAAGGCGCTGTTCGACTTCAGGGCCGCCGCCGCATCCTGGGCCGAAACCGTGCCGCCGCTGCCGAAGGCCGCCGAGATGTCCGTGGGCCGGATGTTCTGGCTCGACAGCGCCACCTGGCCGCCATCGGCATTGGCAACCGCCGACGGGTTGCTGTTGCCGGTGATCAGATTGGTGCCGTTGAAGGTCGCGTTGTTGGCAAAGTTCGCCACCTCGCCCTGCAAGCGCTGCAGGTCGGCGGAATAGTGCGCGCGCTGCTCGGTCGAGAGGCTCTGATCGGCGAGCTTGGTCATCACCTCGCGGGCCTGGATCATGGTGTCCGACATTGCCCCGGCGGCTGCCATGGCGACACCGTTGGCACCTTGCGCCATGCCGAGCTGCTGGTTGACGGCGCCAAGGGCGGCGATTTGGGAGTCGAGCCCCGCGGCAACCGCGAACGCAGCACCGTCCACCGCCGGGCTGTAAATGCGCGACCCGGTGCTGATCCGGTTCTGCGTCTCGAACAGCGACCGGTTGGACCTGTTCAGGGACTGGAGGCCCTGCATGGCGCCCGGATCGGTGTGGATGCTATTGATGGCCACGGGGCCTCTCCCGGTACGGGTGATATTCGAATAGGAACCTACCACCAGTTGGAGGACCAGGGAAGAGCAGTAATTTTTGGACGCCCCCAAATGCGGCACAACCGAAGAGGAAAACAATCTCATTTATATAAAATTGTGCCAATAGGATTGGACCGCATAGCCCGTACAGGAGCGCAGACAGGCGGACATGGACTACGGATCAATCGACCTTCCCTTCGTAGACTACGATACCCCCACCGCCCCGGCCGGACCGCGTCTGGCTTTGGTTGGCGAGGCGCCGGGCGCCGACGAGGCACGGTTGGGCCGGCCGTTCGTCGGACGGGCCGGGCAATTGCTGGACGAGGCGCTGAAGGCGGCAGGTATCGACCGGACGGCCTGTTTCGTCGGCAATGCGTTCCGGTACCGGCCCCCGGACAACAAGGTAACCCATTTCTTTGCATCGCGCGGGCGGGCGAAGAAGGAGGGATTGGCCATCGATGAGGACTGGGGGCCTTTCAATTCCCAGTACGTCCTGGCCGCCTTTGCGCCGGAATTGACCCATCTGCGCGATACCCTGGCCGCCATCCGGCCCGGCGCGGTGGTCGCCCTGGGCGGCACGCCGATGTGGGCGTTGACGGGCCTTTCGGGAATCATGAAGGAGCGCGGCAGGGTTCAGGAAAACCGGCTGGTGCCCGGTGTACCGGTTGTCTCCACCTACCACCCCAGCTTCGTCCTGCGCGGGAACCGGGTGGACTTTCCCACCTTGGTGGCCGACCTCCGCCTGGCGGCGGAACTGGCGGCGAAGGCGGACACGGCGTCCCCGCCCGCCTGATCGGCGCCCCTCCGTCGTCCGTCGCGTTGCCGCCGCCGGTTCGACCGTCTAGGCTTCCCCCAAAGGCCGGCCACAAGGCCGCATCCAATGAGAAGGGGGAGGACAACGTGCTTGGGAAGCTGTTCCGCAGGCTGGTCATCGCGGCTGCATTGGTCCTGACGACCACGGCCGAGACCCCGGCGCAAACCTATCCGGCCAAGCCCATCAAGGCCATCGTTCCATTCGCGGCCGGCAGCGCGACCGACACGGTGGCCCGCGTGTTCGCCCAGAAGATGGGCGAGACGCTGGGACAGCAGATCGTGGTCGAGAACCGCGCGGGCGCCAACGGCTTGATCGGCGCGGACGCGGTCGCGAAGTCCCCGCCCGACGGCTACACGGTGCTGTTCGGCACCAACAGCACCAATGCGGCCGCCCCCGCCCTGTTCAAAAGCGTGCCCTACAATCTGGAGACGGCGTTCGCTCCTGTCTCGTTCCTGGCGTCGGTGCCGCTGATCGTGGCGGTGAACAACGACCTGCCGGCCAAGACCCTGGCGGAGCTGATCGCACTGGCGAAGAAGGATCCGGGTGCCATCAACTTCGCCGCCGCCTCGTCCTCCCAGAGGGTCTCCACCGAAATGCTGGCGAGCATGGCGGGCATCAAAATGACCTACGTCCCCTACCGGAGTTCGCCCCAGGCGGTGACCGACCTGATGACCGGCCAAGTGCAACTGTTCACGGCCGATCTGGCGGTCACCCTGGCCCAGGTCCGCGAGGGCAAGATCCGTGGACTGGCGGTGACCTCGCGGACGCGGTCCCCCCGGATTCCCGAACTGCCGACCGTGGAAGAGGCCGCCGGCCTGCAAGGATACGAGCTGATCGCCTGGTTCGGCCTGTTCGCCCCGGCCGGCACTCCGGCTCCGGTCATCGCCCGTCTGAACGAGGCGGCCCACAAGGCGGCCGCCGATCCCGAACTGCGCGAGCGCATCGGGACCGGCCTGGGAATGGAGATCGCCCCCTCGACGCCCGAGGAACTGGCGCAGCGGGTAAGGGCCGAGACGGCCAAATGGACCAAGGCCGTGGCCGACGCCGGCATCGAGAAGGAATAGCCCGAACCCTCAAGTGCGGACCGGAGAGGGCCATGATCCGGATCGGATCCGGTGCAGGCTACGCCGGCGACCGGTGGGAGCCCGCACAGGAACTCGTCGAGAAGGGCGGGCTGGACTATCTCGTCTTCGAATGCCTGGCCGAGCGGACGATCGCGTTGGGCCAACTCGAACGGCTGCGCGACCCGGCCCGGGGATACAACCCGTTCCTGGAGGAGCGTTTCCGTGCCGTGCTGGGGCCGGCCCTGGATCGTGGGGTGAAAATCGTCACCAACATGGGCGCGGCGAACCCGCCCGCGGCCGGCGAGGCAACGCTCGCACTCGCCCGTGAACGGGGGTTGGATCTTACGGTCGCGGTCGTCCAGGGCGATGATGTGACCGATGCCGTGGCGACCGGCGATGCCACCTTCATCGAGGGCGAAGGCTCCGTGGCCGATGTCCGGGACCGTATCGTTTCGGCGAACGCCTATCTGGGCGCCGATGTCGTGCGCGACGCGCTGGCGACCGGGGCGGACGTGGTGATCACGGGTCGGGTGGCGGATCCGTCCCTGTTCCTGGGCTGCATGCTGCACGGTCACGGCTGGTCCTACGACGACTGGGGACGCATCGGCCAAGGCACGGTGGTCGGTCATCTGCTGGAGTGCGCGGGCCAGGTGACCGGCGGCTATTTCGCCGACCCGGGGATCAAGGAGGTGCCGGACCTGGATCGGCTGGGTTTCCCCCTGGCGGAAGTCAGCGGCGACGGCAGCGCCTTCATCACCAAGGTCGCCGGTTCGGGCGGACTGGTCACGGTCGCGACCTGCCGTGAGCAGCTTCTTTACGAGCTGCATGATCCGCAGGCCTACGTCACCCCCGATTGCGTGGCGGATTTCGCAGGCGTGCGCCTCGTCCAGGAGGGGCCGGACCGGGTGCGCGTGGATGGCGGGACGGCGCGCCCGCGCACGGACACATTCAAGGTGTCGCTATGCACCCGCGATGGATGGATCGGGGAAGGCCATGTCGCCTATGCGGGACCGAACGCCCTGGCCCGGGCCGAGTTGGCGGGCCGGATCGTGCGATCGCGCATCGCGCAGCGCCGCCTGCCAGTGGACGAGATGCGGGTGGATCTGATCGGCGTCGACGCCCTGCATGGGCCGGCGTCAACACGCGGGCCAGAGCCCTACGAGGTCCGCCTGCGCGTGGCGGGGCGCACGCCGGACCGCAGGACGGCGGAGCTGCTGGGACAGGAGGTGCAATCCCTGCTCACCAACGGCCCCTACGGCGGGGCCGGGGATTTCCTGCAGGTGCGCGAGGTGATCGGCGTTCGATCGCTGTTGTGGCCGCGCCATGCCGTGCGGCCCGAAATCCGGGTGCTGCGCCAATGATGGTCCGCGACATCGCCCATACCCGTGCCGGAGACAAGGGCGATACCCTCAACGTCGCGGTGATCTGCTACCGGGCGGAAGACTATCCGTTGCTGCGGGAACGGCTGACCGTCGCGCGGGTGCGCAAGGCCTTCGCCGGGATCGCCAAGGGCACGGTCCGGCGCTACGAACTACCGGGGCATGCGGCCCTGAACTTCGTGATCGAAGGCGCGCTGGGCGGTGGGGTATCCCGCACCTTGTCCACCGACCCGCATGGCAAGAGCTTTTCCGCCCTGGTGGCCGGCATCGACCTGGGCCAGCCGGCGTAGAGGCGGGCGGCGCGGGTTTGGAGGCAAACCCGCGCCGGTACGGCATCAGGCCGCGCGGATTCCTTCGAGGAACGCATGCACCTCCAGCTTCAACCCGTCCGCCTGCTGGTTCAGCTCCGCCGCAGCCCCCAGCACCTCGGTCGCGGCCACCCCGGCCTGGGAGGCGGCTTCGGTCACCTGAACGATGTTCGAGGACACTTCCTGGGTTCCCACGGCGGCCTGGGCGACGTTCCGGGCGATCTCCGCAGTGGTCGCGCTCTGCTCCTCAACGGCCGACGAAATCGCGGTCGTGATTTCGCTGATGGTGCCGATGGTCGAGCCGATGCCGCGGATGGCGCCGACCGCATTCCCGGTGGCACCCTGCATGGCGGCGATCTGGGAGGAGATCTCCTCGGTGGCCTTTGCGGTCTGGCTGGCCAGGGTCTTCACCTCGTTCGCCACCACGGCGAAACCCTTGCCGGCCTCGCCGGCCCGGGCCGCCTCGATCGTCGCGTTCAGCGCCAGAAGGTTGGTCTGGCTTGCGATGTTCTGAATCAACTGGACCACATTGCCGATCCGTTCCGCCGCCTCCGCCAGGCCGCGGACGGTCGTGTCGGTCCGCTCCGCCTCGTCGACCGCCTGTGCCGCCACGGCGCTCGCCCGGGTGACCTGCCGGGCGATCTCCTCGACCGAACTGTTCATCTGCTCGGCCGCGGCCGCCACCGTCTGCACGTTGGCCGAGGTTTCCTCGGCCGCCACCGCGGTCGCCGCCGCTTGCCGGCTGGCCTCCTCGGCGACGGCGGACATGCCCTCGGCGGTCTTGTCGAGCTGCCCCGCGGCATTTCCGACGGAGCGCAGGACATCCCCGACGGCACCTTCGAAACGCGCGATGAGTTCCTCGACGGCGCGCGCCCGCGCCTCCTTCGCCTCCCGCTCGCGCTCCTGCTCGGCGGCCAGCCGTTCGGCCTCGATCGCATTCTGTTTGAACACCTCGACCGCACGGGCCATGTCACCGACCTCGTCCTTGGCCGTCCGGCTCGGCACCTCGACAGCCCGGTCCCCACCGGCCAGCCGCCGCATCACCTCGGTGATCGCAAGGATGGGAAGGCGGATGGACCGGCCGATCAGCCACGACGACACGGCCGCGAGCAGCGTGGCCACGATGCCGAAGACGAGCACGAACCACTGTGTCCAGGCGATGGCCGCATCGGCTTTGGACCCAAGATCCTCCTGGTCGCGCCGCAACGCCTCGCCAATGGCGTCCGCCGCCTCGTCGACCGTTGCGCCGGCCGGGTTCAGGCGCTTCTGGACCAGCGTTTCGGCCTCGATGACGGCGGCCCGCTTTGCGGCGAACCCCTCGCGGTAGCGCTGGAAGGCCTCGGTGGCCTCGGTGACCATTGCCTGTTGCTCGGGGTCCTTGATTTCATCCGCCAGGAACGCCATCCGTTCCGCGAACCGGGCGAACTCCCGTTCCACCAGCCCGGCGGTCGGCAGGTTCCGCAGGATGGCGAAACGCAGGCTGTACTCGCGGGCGAGCAGGAGCGAGCGGAGCGCCTGCGCAATGTGGTAGGAGACCGACGCCTGCTTCTGCTCGAAGGCCAGCGCCATGAGTTCGTTCAGCGCGCGGTCGATCCGCGGGCCATGCATGTCGAGCGTGTCCCGGGTGACCCGCTCGGCGCTGAGCATGAGTTCGGAGGCGCGGGCGAAGGCCTCCTCGTAGTCCGCAAGGGCGGACTGGGCCCGTTCCAGGTGTTGGCGCCGCTCGGGATCGTCAAACGCCTGGTCGGCCTCGACCAGCGCTTGGCGCACCTGGGCGGCGGATTTGCCCACGCGGTCCCGGTTCTCAAGCGAGGGGTCCAGCAGGAAGTCCTTGATACCAAGCCGCGCGTCCATGACGTCGGTCTTGACCTGAGCGGCAAGATTGCTGTCGCGCGTCATGCCGCGATAGCCCTGGAAGCTGTCGGCCGCCCCACCCAGGCCGAAATGGCCCGTAGCAACCACCGCAACCATCATGGCGACCGCGAGCCCGGACCCGGCATGGATCCTGTGGCCAATCTTCAGATTCATGGCTCGTCCCTGTTCGTCACCGACGAAAGCGCTGATTCTCTTTTGGAGCTAACCAAACAGGTAAGGGGATTCCGAATCCCGCACAAGTCTGGTTGCAACCACCAATGGCTATATATCTTTAGGCGGGAATTTATATGACCGATCGGCGCATGCGGTTGCGGCGCAACGACGGCGAGAAAGGGGTGGAGGAGCGGGTCACGCCACCAATTCGAACCGGTCCACATCCACCAGGCCCCTGTCGGTGATCTTCAGGTGCGGGATCACCGGCAGGGGCAGGAACGCGAGTTGCAGGAACGGCTCTGGAAGATGGCAGCCCATCGACCGCACCGCCCGGCGCAGGTCGGCCAGGCGGCGGGCCACCACCTCGTACGGCCGGTCGCTCATCAGGCCGGCGATGGGCAGAGGCAGGTCCGCCAGCACCCGCCCACCCCGCGCGGCAACGAATCCGCCCTGCATCTCGATCAGCCGGTTCACGGCCACCGCCATGTCCGTGTCATCCGCCCCCACGACGATCACGTTGTGGCTGTCGTGCCCGACCGAGGATGCCAGCGCCCCGCCATGCAGGCCAAATCCGCGGACGAACGCGCGGCCGACATTGCGGTTGACGCCGTGCCGGGCCAGCACCGCCACCTTCAGAAGGTCCCGCGATGGATCCGCAACCCGTTCGCCGGCGGCGACCGGGACCTCGGCCGAGAGGCGATCGGTCAGGATCCTGCCGGGAATCACGCCGATGACGGGCACAGTGCCCGTGCCACCCGGCATCCGGAACACCGCAGGATCGACGGGATCCAGCCGGATGGAGCCGCGGCCGACGGGCGCAACCAAGGGCCGTCCGGCAAACGTGTCCGGCCCCACCGGCCGGCCATCCTTGAACACCCGCTCGACTCCGCATGCGGCGAGATCGCCCAGCATGACGATATCGGCCCTCTGGCCCGGCGCAATCAAACCGCGGTCGCGCAGTCCGAAGGCATTCGCGGCCGACCAGGTCGCGGCACGGTACACGGCGGCGACCAGCGCACCCCGGGCGATGGCGTTGCGGATCGTATGGTCCAGGTGCCCTTCCTCGACCACGTCGAGCGGGCTGCGGTCGTCCGTGCAGAACGCAAGATGCGGCGATGTCGTCATATCGACCAGCGGGGCCAGCGCATCGACGTCGCGGGCGGTGCTGCCGCCGCGGATCAGCACCTGCATCCCTTTGCGCAGCTTTTCCCGCGCCTCGTCCAGCCCCGTGCTCTCGTGGCAGGTCCGGATTCCGCAGGCGAGATAAGCATTGAGGTCGCGCCCGGTGACCAGCGGCGCATGCCCGTCGATAGGCCGGTCGGAAAAAGCCGCCAGCTTGGCGAGCGCTCCCGGATCACCGGCCAGGACGCCGGGGAAGTTCATGAATTCGGCCAAGCCGATGACCTTGGGGTGCTCGCGGTAGGGGATCAGGTCACCGACCTCCAGCCGCGCACCGGATGTCTCCAAAGTCGTCGCAGGCACGCAGGACGACAATTGCACCCGTAGGTCCATGGCGAGGCCGAGCGCGCTGTCCAGGAAATACTCCAGCCCGGCCCGGCCCAACACGTTCGCGATTTCGTGCGGGTCGCAGATCGCGGTGGTGGTGCCGCGGGGCAATACGCAGCGGTCGAATTCCGCCGGGGTGACCAGACTGCTTTCCACGTGCAGATGGGTGTCCACGAAGCCGGGCACGCAGACCATCCCCCGCCCGTCGATCTCGACCGTGCCGTCGTAACGGTCGTAGGTGCCGACGATGGTGTCGCCGCAGACCGCAATGTCGCTTTCCACCAATTCGCCGGTGGCCACGTTCAGGAAGCGCGTGTTCTTGATGACCAAGTCGGCGGGCGTGTGCCCGCGTGCCTGGACGATCCGCCGCGCGAGTTCCGCCGCATCCGCCATGCCGCCCTCCCTGCCATGGGAAAGGCTAGCAGCCGGCCGCTACGGGATCGACAGCCCGGATGGGTCGGCTTGCGGGCGGCGGTACTCCACGGTTACCAATGGCCCCGAATGGATTTCCCTGGGGCAGCAACGATGATCGGCCGGATTTGGCGAACGCAAGTGACGTTGGCGCGGGCGGATGAGTACGAGGCGTTCGCACGGAACGTGTCGCTGCCGATGTTCCGCCGTCAGCAGGGGTTCGCGGGCGTCGTGATGATGCGCCGGGACGAGGAATGCCTCGTCATCACCTTCTGGCGCAGCGCGGACGACATCGCCGCGCTGGACCATTCGCCCAGCTACAAGGAAACGGTGCAGAAGATCACCGCACAGGGCTTCCTGTTCGGCGAGCAGACGGTGGACAGCTACGACGCCCATCTGGTTGCCGTGGACGGGCTGGCCGTCTGACGGCACGCGCACCCGACCGTTGCCCCCGTCCTGCCGGACGCGATCCGGCAGGACGGGGTGCGGGTGCCGGGCCCCATGCCCTCACCCCCAGAGCGCCGCTTCCGGCGGGTGAACGAGGCTGCCTTCGTAGCGCAGGCCGGGTTCGCGATCCCGGGCCATCCACAGCGGGCCGTCCACGTCCACGAAGTCGACGCCCTGGGCGACCAGCAGGGCCGGAGCCATGGAAAGGGACGTGGCCACCATGCAGCCGACCATGATGCGCATGCCGGCCGCCTCGGCCGCGGCCTTCAGCTTCAACGCCTCGGTCAAGCCGCCGGTCTTGTCCAACTTGATGTTCGCCACCTGGTAGAGGCGCTTCAGGCGGGGGACGTCGGCACTGGTGTGGCAGGATTCGTCGGCACCGATGGGCAGCGGGCTGCGGAACGTGCCGACCGCCTCGTCCCGGTCGGCGTGGAGCGGCTGTTCGATCATCTCCACCCCCAGGTCGGCGAAGGCCTGGGCGTAGCGCTCCAGGTGTTCCACCGACCAGCCCTCGTTGGCGTCCACCACGATGCGGCTGTCCGGCGCGTTCCGGCGCACCGCCTGCACGCGTTCCAAGTCGCCGTCGCCGGTCAGCTTGAGCTTGAGAAGCGGCCGATGTGCGTTCTCCCGCGCCTGGGCGCCCATCTTGTCCGTGTCGTCCAGGCTGATGGTGAACACGGTGGTGACCGGCTTGGGCGCCGGCAGCCCGGCCAGCTCCCACACCCGCTTGCCCGCCCGCTTGGCCTCCAGATCCCACAAGGCGCAGTCGACCGCATTGCGGGCGGCCCCCGCCTTCATGGCGGTCTGGAGCTCCTGGCGGGTCATGCCCTCGCCCAACGCGCCGGCCATGGCCTGGATGTCGGCGATCACGCCGTCGCGGGTTTCGCCGTAGCGCTTGTACGGCGTGCATTCCCCGCGGCCGACAACGTCACCGTCCCGGATCTCCACGTACACGACCTCGGCCGTGGTGCGGGCCCCGCGGGAAATGCGGAAGGTGCCCTTGAGGGGGAAGTCTTCCCCGCGGACGGTCAGGATGGGCATCGGGGCGTTCCTTAAAACAGCGTGTTCAAACGGTCGATGATGTTGGCGCAACCGGTGCGCAGCGGATCGCAGGCCGGCAGCCCGTGTTCGTCCTCCATCCGCCGGATGTAGGCCAGCGCCTCGGCTTCCGGCATTGCATGGGTGTTGATGGCGAGGCCGATCACCCCCTTGGTGTCCGGATTGGTGACCCGCGCCGCGGCCTCGTGCGCCGCGATGGTGTCCCGGATGCCGGGCACCGGCCGGCCCGGCAGGCCGCGCATGTGCGGACGGGTCGGCTCGTGGACGCAGACCATGGCGTCCGGTTGGCTGCCGTGGCACAGGGCCAGCGTCACGCCGCCGTAGCTGGGATGCAGCACCGACGCCTGTCCCTCGACAATGTCCCAATGATCCGGCGTGTTGGCCGGGCACAGCCACTCCACCGCCCCGGCGACGAAGTCCGAGACGACCGCATCGACCGACACGCCCGAACCGGCGATCAGGATGCCGGTCTGGCCGGTGGCGCGGAAATCCGCGTTCATGCCGCGCCCACGCATCTCCTTTTCCAGGGCGAGGGCGGTGAACATCTTGCCAACCGAGCAGTCCGTGCCGACGGTCAGCAGACGCCGCCCCGGCCGGCGCACGCCGTTGGCGATCTCGAACGCCTGCGTGGGATGCCGGACGTCGTGGATCTGGCGCCCCAACTGCCGGGCCTTTTCGGCCACCTCCGGGATGTCCTGCACCTTGTTGTGCAGGCCCGAGGCGATGTCCATGCCGAGTTCCAGCGCCTTGACCAGGGTCTCGACCCAGTTCGGCGAAAACTTGCCGCCGCGGTTGGCGACGCCGATGATCAGCGTCTTCACCCCTTCGGCCGCCGCCTGTTCCAGCGTCTTGTCCGGCAGACCCAGATCGGCCTTGCAACCCGGCAGGCGCAGCTGGCCCGCGCACCAGTCGCGCCGCCACTGGGCGACACCGTCGGCGGTCTTCGCCGCCAACTGGTCGGACGCGTCGCCGATGAACAGGAGGTAGGGGTTGCGGATCTGCACGGTGACCGTCTCCGGACGCTTAGGCTTTAAATGAAGGCGGGAGTTTAGCCGAATGCCTGCCGTGTGGAAGGGGTGATCGGGACAATCGGCGCCCCCGTCGGACCATGGTCCCGGGCCGCCGACCTCAGGCCGGCGGATGCGGGACCGTCAGCAGCCGTCCGACCGGCGGGTTTCGCACCACCGCGCAGGCCCCCGTGGGCCAGCGGATCTCCACCTCGTCCACGCCGGTCGTCCGGCCCAGGCCGAAATGGGCCACCGGCTCCATCTGGCACAGGTAGCCCGAGCCCGCGCACACGGCGCGGCGTTGCACCCGCCCACCGGCCCGGCACAGAACCACCGCCCCCCGCGCCGGCGCACCGGCGGGCGTCAGCGGCTGCACCCGGATCCAGGCATTCGCATTGGGCACGGGCCGGTAGAGCGTCACCGGCTGCTGCACATTCTCGCCGTGGGCGACCACCAGTTCCAGCCGTCCGTCACCGTCGATATCGGCCACCGCCGCGCCGGTGCCGAAGCCGCCCGGCTCCTCGGCATCGCCGATATCGATGCGGGTCCAGCGTTCGTCGCGCCAGGCGAACAGGCGGTTGCGCTCGCCGATGTTGTTGAAGAACACCTCTTCGAACCCGTCGTTGTCGAAGTCCGCCGCGATCACGGTGCGCACACGCGACGGCAGCGACAGCTCGGCGTCGGCCATCTCCAGGAAGCTGCCGTCCGGGCGCTGCCGGAACAGCCTGTGCGGCCCTTCCCAATTTGCGCACAGGATGTCGAAGCGCCCGTCGCCCTCGGTGTTCCCGTCGATCCCGCCATCCAGTGCAACCACCCCGCGGGCGTTGTGCCGCGGATCGGCGATGCCCCGGCCGAGCCCGACCTCCTCGTACGTGCCGTCGCCCATGTTGACGAGCAGGAAGTTCGGCCCGCCCTCGTTGCCCACGAAGATGTCCATGCGGCCGGACGAGATCGGCAGCGACAGCAGGCTCCGGCCGCCCGCCGGCAGGTCGAGGCCGGCATCCTCGGCCACATCCTCGATCCGCCCGCCGGGGCCCAGTTCGTAGAGGCGCAGCGGCCCGCCGTAGTTCGCCACCACGAAACCGTAGGCGCCACGTCCGAACCGGTCCACCACCGCCACCGAACGGCCGGCCGTACGGTTCACGACTCCGCGGTTGAGGCCCTGGGCGAACAGGTCCAGCCAATGCTCGCCGAAACGCGCGAACAGCCGGTCGCCCTGCCCCTTCGGTCCGGCGAAGCGGTCCGAATTGAGGACGTAGAGCTCCTCCTGCCCGTCGCCATCCATGTCGCCGGCCGCCACCCCGATGGCGCGCCCCTCGGCGTCGACCAGGACCGGGGACGCGGCATCCCGCAGGGCGCGACCATCCCATTTGAGCATCAGGTTGGGCTGCCCGAAGCCTGCCACGAACAATTCCGAACGCCCGTCGCCGTCCAGGTCCGCGACACCCACGCCATAACGCAAGCCCGGGGTGTTGCCGACGATCAGATCGGTCGCGTCGATGAACATGCCCCCTCCGGTTCCACCCGCCGCGCGGGACGCGCGCACCCCCGTGGAGATGGCCCATGACCCCGGGCCCGGCAACCCGGCGGGCCGGAAAGCCGGGAGCATGCGGACACCGGCACCGACCCCGGAAACCCGACGACCGGCGGTCCCTCCCTGAACGTTTTATTTCGCATCCGGGGCTTTCGACGGCGCATCGTTGCGTGCAGTCTAGGAACCGTCGGCGCGCGACGACAAGCCGGCCCGGTGGCGAACGCCACCCGGGACAAGGAACGAAATGGGGAGGGACGCGCATGCCGCGCCGCATCGTCGACATCTCCGTGCCGTTGGAGGCCGGCATCGCCTCGGACCCGCCGGGGCATACGCCGAAGATCGCCTACATCGACCACCACCAGTCCGCACCCGAAGTGGTGCGGTTCTTTCCCGGCCTGGGCGTCCAGGACCTGCCGGATGGCGAGGGATGGGCGATCGAACGGGTGGAAATCACCACCCACAATGGCACGCACCTGGACGCGCCCTATCACTTCGCCTCGACCATGGACGGTGGAAAGCGCGCCATCGCCATCGACGAAGTGCCGCTGGACTGGTGCTTCCAGCCCGGCGTGAAGCTGGACTTCCGCCATTTCCCCGATGGTCATGTGGCGACCGCGGCCGACGTCGAGGCCGAGTTGGCGCGCATCGGGCATACGCTGCGACCGCTGGAAATCGTGCTCGTGAACACCCGCGCCGGCAGCCGCTACGGTCAGCCGGACTACGTGGACAGCGGCTGCGGCATGGGGCGCGAGGCCACCCTTCACCTGCTGGAGCGCGGCATCCGCATCACCGGAACCGATGGCTGGAGCTGGGACGCACCCTTCTCCGCCACCCGCCGGCGCTTCGCCGAGACCGGGGATCCCGCCCTGATCTGGGAGGGCCACAAGGCCGGACGGGAGATCGGCTACTGCCACATCGAGAAGCTGTCCAACCTGGAACGGCTGCCCCCCACCGGCTTCATGGTGAGCTGCTTCCCGGTCAAGGTGAAGGCCGGATCGGCCGGCTGGTGCCGGGCGGTGGCGATCTTCGACGCGTGAACAAGGAACAACGAACAGGGAAGGACACGGCCATGGCCCGGAAGGTCATCATCACCTGCGCCGTCACCGGCGGCATCCACACGCCCACCATGTCGCCGCACCTACCGGTCACGCCGGACGAGATCGCGCAGGGCGCCATCGGCGCGGCCGAAGCCGGCGCCGCCATCATCCACCTGCACGCCCGCGACCCGAACGACGGGCGGCCGACGCCCGACCCGGCCGTGTTCCTGCAATTCCTGCCACGCATCAAGCAGGCCACCGACGCGGTGCTCAACATCACCACCGGCGGCGGCCTGAACATGCGGCTGGAGGAGCGGTTGGCCGCCCCCATGCAGGTCAAGCCCGAGATGTGCTCGCTGAACATGGGCTCGATGAATTTCGGCCTCTTCCCGCTCGCCAACCGCTACACCGACTGGAAGCACCCCTGGGAACAGCCATACCTTGCGGGCACGGACGATTTCATCTTCCGCAACACGTTCCGGGACATCGAGCACATCCTGCGGGACCTGGGCGAAGCCCACGGCACCCGGTTCGAATTCGAGTGCTACGACGTGGGCCACCTTTACAACCTGGCCCATTTCCTGGACCGCGGGCTGGTCAAGCCGCCGCTGTTCGTCCAGACGATCTTCGGGATCCTCGGCGGGATCGGACCGGACATCGACAATGTGCTGCACATGCGGCGCACGGCCGACCGGCTGTTCGGCGACCAGTATCAATGGTCCGTCCTGGCGGCGGGCCGGCACCAGATGCCGCTCTGCACCATGGCAGCCATCATGGGCGGCAACGTGCGCGTCGGGCTGGAGGACAGCCTGTTCATCGGCAAGGGCAAGCTGGCGGCCACCAACGCCGAACAGGTCGCCAAAATCCGCCGCATCCTGGAGGAGCTGGGACACGAGATCGCCACCCCCGCGGAGGCACGTCGGATTCTTGCCCTCAAGGGGGCCGACCGGGTGGGTTTCTAGGAACCCGTTCGGGAATGGGCCGGGTGGGTAATTCGGGCCGGAACGCGGAACCCGGCGGCAGCCGCCTTGTTCTAGGATTTGTCACGGCAACCCGATGCCTCCCCAAGACTCCGCGACCCGGACGAACCGTCCGGGTCGCCTTTCTTTGAGGGCTGTCCCGGCTCAGCGTGCCGCGAGCACGGCGGCGCACGCTGGCGGCAGGGCGGGTTTGGCAGGCGGTGGCGCGCCTGCCCGGCCCGGCTCCCTTGGTCGGAACCACGACATCAGCTCGTCCCCGCAGCCGTCGCCCGGGGGCGGCGGGGCCTGGGGCCGGCACTCCGGACTGCCGGCCGGGCAACGCAGGCGCACATGGAAATGGGCGTCGTGCCCGACCCAGGGACGCAGGCGGCCCAACCAGCCACGGTCCCCCTGCACCTGCCGGCACACTGCCAATTTGATCGGCGGATTGACGAAGATACGGTCCACCCGCGGATCGGCGGCGGCCAGGCGCAGCAATTCGACCTGCGCCCGGCCGAAGCGGGCGGGGTCCACCTCGGAACCGACACCGGGGTTCGGGCCGGGACGGACCATGGTGGGCAGGTCCAGCTCCTCACGCCGGTCGCGGGGCAGCGGCACCGGATCCAGGCGGAACCACACATCCACGTCCAGGCCGGTCTGGTGGCTGGCATGTCCGAAATCCATCGGCCCGCCGCGGGGCTGCGACATGTCCCCGATCAAGACCGTGCCGATCCCGGCGGCGGACGCCCGCGCGCCCAACCCACGCACATAGTCCACCAGTTCGGGATGCCCGTGGTTGCGGCGGCGGGACAGGCGGATGGCCTGGTAGCCCTCGCCCTCGGGCGGAAGCGTCGCGGCACCGGCGAGGCAGCCCGCGGACGCATCGCCGATCACCCGGGCCGGTCCGGGCGACGGGCCGGCAACCCGGTGCCAGGCAGCGGCCGGAGCGGAGGGCCGGGCGGGCTCGGCCTTTGCCGGCTCCACCGCCACGACCAGCGCCGCCGCCAGGATCAGCGTCCACATTGCACGATCCGCATGGAACCCTTCATGAGGGTGGAGGGTAGCCATCCCGGAGGGCCGGTTCCAAGTGGTCCGGTGCGGGGTCGCGGCTTGAAGGCCGGCCGCCCCTGTTCCATGGTTCGGCGCGACGCCCCGGCTTGCGGCACGGGCGAAGCGCGCATCGCAGCGGAGCCAGAGGGTGCCGACAGGCTTCATCACAGACATGGCCGAAACCGTGGCCGCCCAGGCCGGGCGGCTGGGGGAAGGTCTTCTGGGCAACACCATCCGCCTGGGCGTGACGGGGCTGCGGCGCTCGGGCAAAACGGTGTTCGTCACCTCGTTGGTGAACAACCTGCTCCATCCGCAGCGCCTGCCCTTCCTGGAGGCGGTGCGGGCGGGCCGGCTGGTCGCGGCGCGGTTGGAACCGCAGCCGGACCTTGCCGTGCCCCGGTTCGGCTACGAGGATCGTCTGGCAGACCTGCGGGCCGAACCGCCCCGCTGGCCCGAACCGACGAAGGCGGTCAGCCGGGTGCGGCTTGCGCTGCGCTACCGGCCGTCGGGCCTGCTGCGCCGTCGCCTCGCCGAGATGTCCACCCTGACCCTCGACATCGTCGATTATCCGGGCGAGTGGCTTTTGGATCTGCCACTCCTTGGCCAGGACTATGCGACGTGGTCGGCCGCGACGCTGGAGCTTGCGGCGCAGCCGGCCCGGGCGGGCCTCGCCGCCGAATGGCGCAACCATCTGGGCCTGTTCGATGCCGCCGGGCCGGCCGACGAGGCGACGGCGCGCACGTTGGCGCGGCTCTACACCGCCTATCTGGTCGCCTGCCGGGACAGCCGGGCGCCACTCAGCCTGCTGCAACCCGGCCGCTTCCTGGAGCCGGGCGAGATGGCCGGAGCCCCGGCACTGGCGTTCTGTCCGATGCCGGTGTCCGGCCGCACCGCACGGGGCACCCTCGGCCGGCTGATGGAGGACCGGTTCGAAGCCTACAAGCATGCGGTGGTCCGCCGCTTCTTCCGCGAGCATTTCGCCAAGCTGGACCGGCAGGTGGTGCTGGTGGATCTCCTGGGGGCGCTGAATGCGGGGGCAGCGGGCGCGCACGATCTACGGGCCGCCCTGACCGCCAGCCTGGAGGCGTTCCGGCATGGCCGGCCGTCACGGCTGGAACGCCTGTTCCGCAGCCGCATCGACAAGGTGCTGTTCGCCGCCACCAAGGCCGACCATGTCGCCGCCGACCAGCACAAGGCGCTGCGAGGTCTCCTGGGCCAATTGGTGGACGAGGCCCGGCGGTCGATCCGTTTCGACGGCGCGGAGGTCGAGACCATGGCCATCGCGGCGGTGAAATGCACCGACACCGTAACGGCCCGTCACGAAGGGCGGGACCTGGCCTGCGTGCGCGGCATCCCCCTGGGACGGACCGAGCCGACGGTGCTGTTCCCGGGCGAGCTGCCGGACGATCTGGTCAAGCTGGACGGCCCGAACCCGCCCCCGCACCGGTTCCTGGCGTTCAATCCGCCCCATGGCCTGGACGGACGGGGCCTGCCCAACATCCGCATGGACCAGGCCATCGAATTCCTGCTGGGGGACCGGCTGGCATGACGGAACCACCCTCCGGCCCGGACGGCCGCACCACGGCCACCCCGCGATGGATCGCGCCGGTGGAACTCGCGCCGGATCTGGCACACCCGGTGCCGGACGCGGCACCGGAGGGCGGGATCCCGCCGGACGAGGACGGCGAGCCGCTGGACACCCGCCCCGCACCACGGCGGCGGTGGCGGCCGGGCACCTGGGCGGCGGCCGGTATCGGCGGCCTGATCGTTGCGGCGGTCGGCTTCGACACCGCCGACCTGATCCACCGCGCCTTCGCGGTCAGCGTGGCGCTCGGTGCCGCGGTGTCGGCACTCCTGGCCCTGGCGGGGGCCGCCCTGACCGGTCTGCTGGTCCGCGAGGTCCGCGCCATCGGCCGCCTGCGCGCCATCGACCGTATGCGGGGCGAGGCGGAACGCCTGGCCGCGGCCGGCGGACACGGCGGAGCGTCGGGCTGGCTGGCGGGGCTGCGGGGCCTTTACCGCGGGCGCCCCGACATGGCGGGCCCGCTGGACCGGTTGGACCGCCACCTGTCCGATGCGCTGGACGATGTCGAAGCGATGCGGCTGGCCGAGGACAGCCTGCTCCGGCCGTTGGACCGGCGGGCCTATGCGCTGGTGCTGAAGGCCGCCCGCGACACGGCCATGGGGACGGCGGTCAGCCCGTCCGCCCTCCTCGACACGCTGATCGTGCTTTGGCGCAATCTGGCGCTGGTGCGCGAGGTGGCGGCGCTCTACGGCGCGCGGCCGGGCTACCTGGGGTCCCTCCGGCTCCTGCGCCGGATGCTGGCGAACCTTGCGGTGGCGGGCGCGGCCGAAGCCGGCCAAGGGTTGGCGGTGGAGGCGGTGGGGGGTGGACTGGCGGCCGCCCTGTCGTCGCGGATCGGCCAGGGGCTCCTGAACGGCCTTCTGACGGCGCGCGTCGGATTGGCCGCCATGCACCTGTGCCGCCCCCTGGCGTTCCGCCCCGAGGAACGGCCCAGTCTGCGCGGCATACGCAGGGCGCTGCTGGCGGTGCCCAAGGACCTGCTCTGATCCCCGGATCGGCGGACGGGCGGCGGATCCACAAGCGGGGAAAGAAGGGGCGTCGGGAACGCCTTTCACGCGTATTGGGTATGAACTAGCCCGCTTTACGAATCGTATAAGCCGGAGGGACCAAGGAGCGACGGACACAAGCGTGCTAAAGGTTGTGGGGATTGCTGGGACCCGCCATGACCACAGCCACAATGGACTTTTCGGCCGAGGACATTCTTCCTCACGTGCCATACCTGCGGCGCCTCGCCCGTGCCCTCACCGGCTCGTCGGAGGCTGGCGACGGGCTTGTGGCCACGGTCATCGAGAACGCGATGTCCGGCGCCCTGCCCTGGCACGGTCGCGGCGGTCGCGTGCCGCTCTACCGGGCCCTGGTCCGCACCTTCGGTCCCCGGGGTCCGCTGACGCGGCAGTCCGACGGGCCCCTGCACCCGCTGGAACGGGCGCTGGACTCGCTCGACGAGAACGCGCGGCGGGCGTTCCTGCTGGTGACTTTGGAAAGCCTGGATTTCCACGACGCGGCGTTCGTGCTGGACAAGCCGGAGGCGGCTGTGCGCGAGGATCTGGTGCGCGCCCGCGATGCGCTGGACAACCGCATCGGGGCCAGCATCCTGATCGTCGAGGACGATGCCGTCATCGCCCGCGATCTGGCCGAAACGGTCGCCGGCATGGGCCACAAGGTGTGCGGGGTGGCTGCCACTCCGGACGAGGCGATGCAGGCCGTTCGCGACGATGCGCCGACCCTGGCCCTGGTGGACCTGCACCTGGCGCACGGCACCACCGGCAAGCAGACGGTGATCCGCTTGCGCGAAGTCTACAAGGGCCTGCCGGTGATCTTCGTCACGGCCTTTGCCGAGGAGTTGCTGCGGGACCGCGGCTTTGCGATGGAACCCATCATCCGCAAGCCTTTCACCCGCGAGCAGATCGAAACCGCCATCACCCAGGCGGTCTTCACCCCCGACGACCAGGCCGCCTGAGAAAGGCCGGCCTCCCCGCCCCGCCGTTTCGTTTGGCGGCTGTCGGAACGAGGGATGGGAGCAGGAGGGCGGACAGCCGCCTACCGGCGGCGCACCAGCCCGCGGATGTCGCGTTGAATGGCTCGCCACAGGGCGACCATCGCCATCACATGGCAGATGACAACGACATTGACCACCAGCACCAGGGCAAGGGCGGTCCCGGGTCCGAGTTCGGTTAACACCATTCGGGTAAGATCGGCGTTGTGCGCCGCATAGACCGCCGCCGGCAATCCCAGAACCAGGAAAACCAACGCCAATCCGCGCCATGCGGTCTGAGCGAGCGGGAGGAAGAGTCCGCCCCCGCGGCGCTCCGCTCCCCCGGTCATTGGGATCGCGCCTCGTCCGTCCCCGGTATCGAAATCCGCCGGCAAAGCCATGCGGTCAGCGGTCCGCCAGACGTTCGAGTTGCCGATCGAGGCTTTCGGCCTCACGCCGCAGGCATTCCAACCGTTCCGGATCCGGTGACGGCGCCTGCTCCTCGCGCGAGATGCGCCGGACCAGGTCCTCGCGCTCTTGCCGCATGATATTGATCAAGGTCTGGATCATGATCGACGTCTACAGTCCGAAGATCCATCCTGGGTTTCGGCCAAGCCCGTCCGATTCGGCCGGCCAGCCCCGATGAAGCCACAGTATACAATGGCTGCCTGCGGGATGTGCGAACGATGCCGATGCCGGCAAACGCGATTACGGGGTAGGCCTAGCCGATGGCCAGGCCAAGCCCTCCGCCGGGACGCCGCGGGATTGGGTCCATGATACCGGGGCCGCACCGATTGGGGATCGGGACTGGACAGGTACTCCATCCGATGGGTACCGATGCGACTGTCAGGGGACCACGGGGCGGGAACCGGGGAAAGGGCACCGATGCGCCGCAGGGAGTTGCTGGGCTTGGGCGTTGGCGGCGTGCTCGTCGCGCCGGCGTTCCGGCCGTGGGCGGCCTTGGCGGACCCGCGCCCGCGGACCAAGCCCGGGGGCACCCCCGGCGGCAAAGGCGCACCGAAACGGCTGGTGGTGATCGACCCCGGCCACGGCGGCCGCGATCCCGGTGCCGTCGGTATCCGTGGGACCCGTGAAAAGGATGTGGTCCTGGACATTGCCCGCGCGATCGCCACGGCGCTGGAGGGGCATCCGGGCGTGGCGGTGCGGCTGACCCGGACCGGCGATGAATTCCTGGCGCTCGACGAGCGCCGGGAGATCGCGAGCGAACTCGGCGCCACCCTTTTCGTCTCGATCCACGCCGACAGCGCCCCATCCAAGGAGGCGCGCGGCCTGTCCGCCTACACCCTGTCCGACACCGCGTCGGACGAGTTGGCAAAGGCCGTTGCCGAGCAGGAGAACCGGTCCGACCGGTTCGCGACCGGCCCGCGGGTGCCGGCCCGTGTGGCGGCCATCCTGCGCGACTTCGCCCTGCACGAAACGCTGAACCGGTCGATTCGGGCGAAGAGCCGGATCGTCGACGGCGCGGCGCGGGACCTGCGTCTGCTGGATAATCCCAAGCGCGCAGCCGATTTCGCCGTCCTGCGCGCCCCGGATGTTCCGTCCGTGCTGGTGGAAACGGGTTTCCTGTCCAACCGCGACGACGAGACCCGCCTGGCCGACCCGCGCGAACGCAAACGCATCGCCGCCGTGCTGGCGAGGGAGATTGGCGGATTCGTGGCCGGGCTGGACGGGGCATGAGGGCGGGAGACCCAGGGCGGTGGCCAGGTGGCCACCGGAATTTGGACATAAACCGATGCCAGGAGCGTCAAATGTCCATGACGGGTTGCATCGGAAAGCCGAAGGAGGCGAGGTGAAGATCGGGAAGTCGCATCTGGTGGCCGTCGCGGCCCTGCTCGGCCTTGGGACCGGCGGCTGCGTCCCGCTCGTCGTGGGCGGCGGCGCAATGGCGGTGAACGCGGCCACCCAGGAGCGCGGCATCGGCGGCGCCGCGAACGACGCCAGGATCCAGGCCGAAATCAACCATCTCTGGCTCCAGCACGATATTGAACTGGAAACCCGCCTGGACATGACGGTGGACGAGGGGCGCGTGCTGCTGACCGGCCTCGCGAAGAGCGAGGAGATGCGCGCCGACGCGGTCCGGCTCGCCCATCAGGTCGAGGGCGTCAAGGAGGTCATCAACGAGATCGAGGTCGATCCGTCGGACGCCAGCCTCCAGGGACGCGTGAACGACAAGTGGATCACCACGCGCATGCGGACGGCCCTGGTCACGGACGGCCGCATCCGCCAGAACAACTACAGCATCGTCACGGTCAAGGGCGTGATGTACCTGATCGGCGTCGCCCAGAACCAGACGGAACTGGACAGGGTCCTTGCCCACGCACGGGGTATTCCGAACGTCCGTCGGGTCGTGAGCTACGTCCGTGTTTGAGACGGTCCGCGCCGCTGCCGGCGCCGGGCTCCGTGCCACGGCCCTGCTGGCCGGCCTTGCGGCAGGGCTCGTGGCGGGGGCGGCGCCGGCGGACGCACAGGACCGCGGCGGCCAGGCGAACCGCATGTTCGTCCAGGCGGTCCAACTGGTCCGCCAAGCGGACGCGCTCTACGACCTGGAGGAACAGACGCGGCTGCTGCGCGAAGCGGACCGCATGCTGAACGAAATCGTCGAACGGTTGCCCGACAGCCCGCTGGCGGTGCAGATCGTCACCAACCAGTTCGTGGGCGATTTCGACATCGGCGACTTCCGCACCCGCGTCCGCAATCTCGCCTGCAACGATCCCACCGGCACGCCCTGCTTCCTGAACCGGATCGAGCAGCTTCTGCAACCCGTCGAGGCGCCGGTCACGGTCGCCCGTTGGGACTGGCTGTCCCTCGCGGTCGCCTACCATCACCTGGGCGAACCGCAACGTGCCCCCGGTCTGATCGCCCCGTTCTTCGCCGCACAGCGGCGCAGCACGGCCGCCGACGCCATGGATGACGATCTGTTCGTCGCACGGGCCCTGGCGCTCACGGGCCGGCCGGATCTGGCGGTCCAGATCACCCGGCAAATCGGCCAATGTGCCGGCCGCGTCTACAACCTGGTCGATATCGCCAAAGCCGTTCTCCATCGTGGCGAGCGCGACCGCGCCGCCCAACTCGTGCGGGAAGCCCAGGATTATGCCGGGGCGCACAACTGCAAGCAGGAGCTTGGGTTGGTGGCGCAGGGGCTGCTGCGGACCGGGCAGGAATCCGACGCCCGTACATTGTTCCTGAACACGGTCGAGCAGCAGTTCTCGCGCTTCCGGGACAACCGGCAGGACTGCTGCCCGCCGGAATTGGCGGTGGCCGCGGCCGAGATGGGCGACATGAACGTCGCCCTGCGCATCCTGCGGCTGGTGCAGGAGGACAGCCCCTGGGCAATCCCAGCGGTCCTCGGCCGGCTGGCGGCGCGCGGCGAGACCGGCCTGGCCACCAGCTACGGCGAGCAGGTGTCCGATCCCGACGTGCGGGCGGAAGCGTTCGCCGAGATCCTGGCATCCGCCCAGCAGCGGGGCGACCAACGCACTGTGGACGACCTGTACGGCCGCCTCCGGCAGTTGACCCGTCCCGAAGGCCCGGGTGGCCGCCGTCCCACGGCGCTGGCGCAGCGGGCCAAGGCGGAGCGGTTGGTCCACAACGACACCCGTTGGCGCGCCACCTTCCTGTCCGCCATCAACACGGCGGAACGGGCGAACGGACAGCGGCGCGACGTGGCAGTGCCGTTGCTGGCGGCGCTGGTCCGCATCGAAACCGGAACCCCCTTGCTCGACTGACCCGGACGGGGCCCATGGCCGTCGATCCCGCTCCAATGGACGCCGCGGCCGCGGTGTTCGACTTCCGGATGAGCGTCGTCGTCCTGGCCGGCACCCCGGAATTCCGGTCATGTGCGGTCGTGGCCGCACTGGCGGGAGTTGTCCGGGGGTTCTCCGGTTTCGGCGCCGCCCTTGTGCTGACACCGCTCCTCAGCTTGGTGCTCGGCACACGCGATGCCGTGGCGACCACGATCCTGCTGACCGGCCTCACGGCCCTGCAGCAGGTCCCCGCCGCCTGGCCCGAGGGCGATTGGCGCCGTGTATCCCTGCTGGCGGCGGCGGCGATCGTGGCGATGCCGTTGGGCACATGGGCGCTGCTGGCACTCGATGCCGAGACCATGCGCCGCGCGGTGGCCGTCGTGGTGATCGGCTTCACGTGCCTGTTGGCGTCGGGTTGGCGCTACCGCGGCCCGACACCCCTGCCCGCCACCCTGGCCGTGGGCGCGGCCAGCGGCGTGCTCACCGGGGCGGCGGGTATCGGCGGTCCGCCCGTTGTGGTCTGGCTTCTGGCCGGGCAAACCGATGCGCGGCGGGCGCGGGCCAACTTCATCCTGTTCTTCGGGGCGACCCTCGGGGTGGCCCCCATCGCCCTGCTGTCGGCCGGCCTGGTGGACTGGACCACGGCCGGACGCGCCCTGTGTCTGGCACCGGTGTTCATGGCCGGCACCTGGGTCGGCGGGCGGCTGTCCGGACGGGCGTCCGACCGGGCCTTCCGGTGGGCAGCGCTCGCCATCCTGTTCGCAGGGGGCATCGCCGCCCTGGCCGCCTGACGGCTGCGCCGCCCGGACGGGGGCGGCGGCAGCAAGGTCTTCATCCGGGAAGCGGGCGGCTTGACCGCCGTGCGTCAGTCGAAAATCGACATCACCGGCGACGGGGCCTTCTGCGGCGTGGCGGCCACGCGCTCGCGCTCCAAAAGGAAGGCCAGTTCGCGTTTGAGATAGAAGTTCTCGTGCATGTCCGGGAGCGCGTTGACGGTCGTGTAGACCTGGTACCGCACCTTGGTCGGCATCCGCTCCACGTTCTCCAGCAGGATCAACTTCACCATCGGCCGGATCTTGGGGCTGTTGATGAGGTTGATGAGCATCTGGGTGTAGATTTCGGGCCGGATGGTGCACTTCTCGCTGAGTTCGAAGAAGTGCAGCACGAATTCCCGCGGATCGAGGCTGCCGTCCATCACCAGGCGCAGGATCTGCTTCAGCCCTTCGAAGCCCGTCGCCCGGATGTCGCGGATCTGCTCGCGGATGATGTTGCGCGTTTCGGCAATGGCCTGCTGGCCCAGCTTGCCGTCGCACAGGTAGGTGACGGTATCGCGCACCTCCTTGTGGGCCGATCGGTCGGCAATGCCGGCGACGATCTCCTCGACCAGGTCCTGGGTGGAGGCCCGCGGAGCAAGCCGCGCCAAGGCCGCCAGCGACATCACCGGCGAAGGATCCTTGATGCTCATGGTGGCCAGCACCATGCTGTCCTCGAACGTGCCCAACTGGCACTCGTCGCCGAGGAAATGCTCGGGGTTGACGAGCCAGCCGTTCACATCGGGCAGGCAGAGGTGCAGGCCCTTCTTGTACTTGTCCGACAGGTTCAGCGCGAAGGCGAACCCCTTGTCGGTCATACCGTCGGCCGGCTGCACCGAGCGCCGCAGGTACTCGCGCACGAAGTCACTGCGCGCATTGCGCGTGTCCTCGTAGAGGTTGGTCTTGACGACCTTGATCCACTCGCTTCGTGCCGTCGCCTGCTGCATACAACCCGCCCCGGCCCAATTCCCACACCTGCACGCATCGGCCCAAGCCGCTGCATGCGCTTTGATGTACGCCTTTGGTATAAATATACAATTAATGGGGCAGGTGCCACCGGTTCAATCGCAATCGAAGGTGCTGCGACCGGATGGCCGGCACACGGAGGCGTCCACCGCCACCGGCGTCCAGCAACGGATCCGGTGGCCCGGCGCGGGCTCCGCCCACGGCGGCGCCACCGTCCGGCACGTTGCGGTTGCGGCCGGGCAGCGGGGGGCGAAGACACAGGCGGCTGCGCCCGCCGCGTAGCCCATCGGGGCATCGTCGCCGGTCACCCTGCCAGAGTCGGAGGCGGGCGGCCCCCCCATGCGGGGAACGGCCTCGATCAAGGCCTTGGTGTAGGGGTGCCAGGGCGGAGCGAAGACCGCAGCCGCCGGCCCCTCCTCCACGATCCATCCGCGGTAGAGGACGAAAACGTGGTCGGCCACGCGCCGGACCACCGCCAGATCGTGGGTCACCAGCAGCAATGCCGCGCCGGTCTCCGCGCGCAAGGCGTCGATCAAATCCAGGACCCTGGCCTGTGCGATGGTGTCGAGTGCGGATGTCGGCTCGTCCAGCACCAGAAGGCGGGGCTGCCCGGCCAAGGCACGCGCCACCGCCACCCGCTGGGCCTGTCCGCCGGACAGGCGCCCGGGCCGCACCGCCGCCAGCGCGGGCGGCAGGCCGACGCGGGCCAGGAGGTCCCTTGCGCTTGCGCGGGCCTCGGCGCGCCCCGCCCCGGTCAACAGGCGTGCGGCGCGGGCCACTGCGCGCCCGATCGTCCAGACCGGGTTCAGGGACAAGGCCGCGGCTTGGAACACCATCTGCACCGCCCGGCGTTGGTCCGTGGTCCGCCGTTCGACGCGCCCGGCCAGGGCCTCGCCCTCGAAACTCAGCCGGCCGGCGCTCGGGGCCGCAAGACCGACGACCACGCGCGCCAGGGTCGACTTGCCGCTGCCCGACTCGCCGACCACCGCAACCGCCTCGCCCCGCCCGATGGACAAGTCGACGGCGTGAAGGATCTCCACCCCGCCCAGCCGGCAGGACACGCCCTCCAGCGACAGCAGCACGGGCGGCGTCCCGTCCCGCGGGTCCGGGATCGGTGCCGGAGCGGGCGCCGCGTCCGGGTCCAGTGCGGCGGCCCGGAGGGCACGGCCCGTGGCCGAGCGGGGCTGCGACAGCACCGCCTGCGGCGCGCCCGTCTCCACCACCGCACCGGCCTCCATGACCGCGATGCGTTCGCACAGCGATGCGACCACGGGAAGGGCATGGGAGATGAACAGGAGCGACAGCCGCCGCGACGCACGAAGATCGCGCAACAGCGCCAGGATCCCCGCCTGGGCCAGCATGTCGAGCGCCACCGTCGGCTCGTCCAGCACCAGAAGATCCGGGTCGTTGGCCAGCGCCATGGCGATGGCCGCGCGCTGCTGCATCCCGCCCGACAGCTCATGCGGATGGCGGGTCGCGACGCGGGCCGGCTCGGGCAGGCCGACCTGCTCCAGCAGGTGGACGGCGCGGGCCCGCCGCGCGGCCCGGCCGCCGGTGCGCACGGCCTCGGCGACCTGATGCCCGATGGACTGGACGGGATTAAGGGCCGCGGCCGGGTTCTGGGCGACCAGCGCGATCCGACCGCCGCGGAGCCCCCGCAGTGTTGCCTCGGGCAGCGCCAGGATGTCCACGCCTTCGAACAGGATCCGGCCGCCATCCACCCGGCTGCCCGGTGCGCGCCAGCCCATGACCGCCAGGGCCAATGTGGATTTCCCGCAGCCCGACGGCCCCACCAGGCCCACCGCCTCGCCCCGCCCGACGTCCAGGTGAACCCCGTCCAACGCGCGTGTCCATCCGGCTCCTGACCGGTGGGACAGGGCCAGCCCCTGCACGGACAGGAGCCGCCCCGCGGCCGGTGCCGCCCTCACCGTTCCTCCCCGGCCGACAGGCCGTCGGCGACGAGGCTGAAGCCGACCACCACCAGGGCCACGGCCAGGGCCGGGACCAGCACGGTCCAGGGGGCCGTCGTCAGGAAGGCCCGGTTTTCCGCGACCATCAGCCCCCAGTCCGGGGATGGCGGTTGCGCGCCGAGACCGAGGAATCCCAAGGTGGCGGCCGTGAACACCGCGTAACCGACGCGCAGCGTCCCCTCCACCAGCACGACCCGCGCGATGTTCGGCAGGATCTCGGCCGCCAGGATGACCGCCGCCCCCTCGCCCCGCAGCCGCGCCGCCTCCACGTACCCGGCCTGGACCAGCGGCAGCGCCGCGGCGCGCACGGTGCGGGCCACCAAGGGCGCGAATACGAACCCGACCACCAGCACGACGTTTCCCCTACCCGGGCCGAGCAGGCTGAGAACCAGCATGGCCAGCACCACAAGCGGGGCCGCCATGACGGCGTCGAGCACGCGCATGATCGCCTCGTCCACCCACCGGCCGCCCCAGACCGCCGCAAGCCCCAGCGCCGCCCCGGACACGGTCCCGACGAGGCTGGCCGCCGGCGCCACAAGGAGCACGTCCCGTCCACCGTGGAGCACGCGGGACAGCACGTCGCGGCCGAGCTGGTCGGTGCCAAGCCAGTGCGCGGGGGACGGCGCCGCCAGGGGAGCCATGAAATCGAGGGCCGCCGGATCGTAGGGGGCGATCCAGGGTGCCGCCAACGACGCGACGACCCAGACCGCAAGCAGCGCGGAACCCACCGCCAGCTCGGCCCGCACGCGGCCTCGGGTTCCGACGGGCCTTTCAGCCACCGTGTCCGGCATGGCGCAACCGCGGATCAAGGGACGTGTGGGCGAGGTCGGCCAGGAAATTGCCAACCGCGAAGGCGAGGGTGACCGCCACGGTGCCTCCGACCAGCAGCGGCAGGTCCTTGTGGGTCGCCGCAGCCAGCAGCAGCGCACCGAGCCCCGGCACCTGGAACAGGGTTTCGACGACCACCAGACCGCCGACCAGCCAACCGATCTGCGCCCCCAGCACGGCCAATGCCGGCGGTGCCGCGTTCGGCAACGCGTGCCGCAATAGGACCGCGGCCGGCGACAGCCCCTTGAATGCGGCCGTCCGCGCATACTCCGATGCCGCCGCCTCCACCAACCCCGCCCGCAGCACCCGGAACAGGTAGCCGAACAGCAGCAGGACCAGGGTGGCGACCGGCAGCACCAGACCGGCCGGCCCGGCACCGCCCTGCACCGGCAGCAGGCCGAGCCACAGGCCGAACACGGCCGCCAGCAGGACGCCGGTGACGAACTCGGGCAGCGCGCCGATGGCGAGCGCCGCCAGACCGACCGCGCGGTCGAACACACCGCCCGGCCGTGATGCGGCCAGCAGGGACGCCCCCACCGTGACTGGAACCAGGACGGCGACCGCCGTCCCGGCCAGGCTGGCGGACGTGCGCAGGCGCTCCAGCACCAAGGCCAGGACGGGCTGCTCGAACGTGTAGGAGCGCCCCCAATCCCCGCGCAGCATGTCGCCCAGCCACACCACGTAGCGTACGGCCAGCGGCCGGTCGGCCCCCAGCCGGACGTTCATCCGGTCCACGGCATCCTGGGGTGCGAACGGTCCCAGGAGCAGGCGCCCGGGATCCCCCGGCAGGGATGCCGACAGCGTGAAGATCAGGAGGGTCGCCGCGACGACCGTGACGACCAGCAGCAGCAGCCGGCGGCCCGCGAATGCGATCACGTGGCGACCCAGGCGCGGGAAAGATCCAGGAAGTTCGACATGTTCGCCTCGACGCCGCGCACCGGGGCACGGATCGCCCGCAGGGTTTTGACGAAGTATGGGATCACGGCCGGGACCTCCTGGTTCAGGATGGCGGCCATCTCATCGGCCAGACGGCTGCGTTCGGCCGGATCCGCCGCCCCTTCGAACGCGTCGAGCGCGCGCTCGAACCCTTCGTTCCGCCACTTGGCGACGTTCCAGGGCGCGTCGCCACGCAAGGATTGGGCGAGGATCTGGGACGGGCTGGCCCGCGTGGTCCATTCGGTGATGCAGAACGGAATGTCCGGCCAGCGGGCATAGAACAGGTTGCTGGGTTCCACGCGCAGCCTCACCCGGATGCCGGCAGGCGCCAGCATCTGCTGGACCGCGGCGGCAAGCTGCGGCAGCTCCAGGAGCTGGTGGGTGGACAGCTCGACCTCGAACCCGCTGCTGTGACCGGCGGCGGCCAGCAGGCGCCTCGCCTCGGCCACGTCGGGCATCCGCTGGGGCACGGACAGGCGCAGCGGATAGATGGGGGCGATCGGGTGGTCGTTGCCCACCCGGCCCCGACCACCCAGCATGCCCTGCACCAGCGCCTGCCGGTCCAGGCACAGCGCCACCGCCCGGCGCACCCGCGAATCGTCGAAGGGCGCCTGGTCTGTCCGCATGGTGATCTGGCGGTGGTCGCCGGCCTCGGCTTCGAGAAGGCGGATGGCGGGATCGCCCGCCACCACCCGCGCATCCAGGGTGGAGAGCTGCTGCACCACGTCCGTCTCACCCGCACGCAGGGCCAGCAGCATGGGCGACGCGCTGTCGTGGACGCGGATTTCCACCCCGTCCAGGTGCGGGCGCGGAGCGTCCCAGTAGTCGGCGAACCGTTCGAACCGGGCGCCCACCTGCGGCTGCCAGCCCACCAGGCGGAACGGCCCGGTCCCGATGGGCCGTTCGGCGAAGTTGCCCGCATAGTCCGCCGGCAGGACGACCGCCTGGTAGGTCTGGGTGAAATAGGGGAAATCGCCGACCGGCCGATCCAGCCGGAAGACCACCGTATGGGAACCGGCCTCGGCCACACCCTCGGGATCAAGAAACGGCAGCGCGCTGCGGGCCGGGGACTCCGACGAGGGCGCCACCAGCCGGCGGAAGGTCGCGACAACGTCGGCCGCGGTCATTTCGCGCCCGTCGTGGAAGCGCACGCCGCGGCGAAGCTGGAATGTCCAGGTCCTGTTGCCGTCCGACGCCTCCCAGGCGGTGGCCAGCACCGGGCGCAGCGTCAGGTCCGGCTCGACCCAGACCAGGTATTCGGCCACCTGCTGCACGATGGCGATGGCGCCGGGAGTGTTCAGCTTCAGCGGATCGATGCCCGTGGCGGCCGGTGCGGCCACCCGAAGCGTGCCCCCGCGCCGCGGCGGGTCCTGCGCCGATGCCGGTAGCGGATGAAGGACCGAGGCAACTCCCGCGGCGACCGCGCCGGCGACGAAGGATCGGCGCGGGATGATGAACCCGGCCGACGGGAAATCCTTGCTGCGCATGCGTTCCTCCCCCCGTGTGCCCATGCCCTGCGTCCGTGGCCGCACGGCCGTTCCGGAACGGCCGCGTCGGTCGGGCGCATGCTGCCAGGGCAACTCGCAATGCCGCGAGCGCCCCATGCGCAGGAACGCCATGTGGACCGCCGTGTTCACCGAACGTGGAAGACCAACCCCCTATGAACTGACGGCGCCTGCCGCCGGGGGCCGGAACCGACGGAGGACGAATGCTCTGCACGCTGGACAGCCTGCGCCGCCTGCAGTTGGGCGCGACGGATGGCGACATCGGCCTGGTGCGCGATGTGCTGTTCGACGACAAGGATTGGGCCGTGCGCTACTTGGCCGCCATTGCCGGGCAATGGATGTTCGGCAAGCGCGTGCTGATCGGGGTGGAGGCGCTGGGACGGCCGGCCCTGCACACCCTGACCTTGCCGGTGGCAATGCGGATCCAGGATGTCCGCGAACAGCCCGAGGTCGACGAGGTCCCGGTGACCCGGCTGCGCGAAGTGGCCTTGCGCCAGCACCACGGCTGGCCGGCCTATTGGGGCAAGGCCCTGGCGGAAGAGGGCATCCCCGCCATCCCCGAAGGCGACGGGCGCACGCTGACCACCGGCCCGGAGGCGCAGGCGGTCCTCGGAATGGACCCCACGGCCCAGGCCGCGGTCCTGTTCAGCGTTCGTGAGTTGGAGGGGTTCGCGGTGGCGGACCGCGACGGCGCGTTCGGCACCCTGGCCGATGCCGCCATCGACGTGGACGGCTGGACCATTGCGTATTGGATCATCGACACCCCGGCCGCCGGTCGCCGGACCCTGGTCTCGCCGCAATGGACGGCGGGCGTCGATCGCGTGGGCAGGATGGTGCGCCTGAACCTGGACCGTGCCCGCACGACCCAGGCCCCGGCCGCCGACGTGGGCCAGGACGGGCTGCTGCGCGCCGCGCCACAGGGAATCCAACCCCCGGCCTGACCCGGCGCACGGGTGTGGACCGGGAAAACGGGGCGGGGGCGAAGGCCACCCGCCCCGTTCGCGTCGGGGCCGCTCGATGCCGGGCCCGGACACCGTCAGGACACCGTCAGGTCTGCGGCGTGTCGGGATTGGAAACCTCGTCCAGCGTCTTGCCGACCAGTTCCGGCTCGTCCAGCTTGCTGGCGAGGTCGCCGAGGGACACGACGCCCACCAACCGGTTGTCGCGGTTCACCACCGGCAGGCGGCGGATCTGCATCTCCGCCATCAGGGTGGCGGCCTCGGCCTCCTCCTGGTCCTCGTAGCAATAGATTGGCGCGTCGGACATCGCTTCGCGCACGCGGGTGTTGGCGGGATCCAGACCCTCCGCCACCGCGCGGATGGTGATGTCGCGGTCGGTGATGGCGCCGACCAGGCGGTCGCCATCGGCCACGGGCAGGAAGCCGGTGTCCACATCGCGCATCTTCCGCGCGGCGCTCTGAAGCGTGTCGTCGGGGCCGACCAGCTCGACGTCCTGGGTCATGATCTCGCGCAACTTCATTCCGGGTCCCTCCATGCGGGCGCAGGACCGCCCCGCGCTGTGCGATGAACCAGGACGCGCGCACAGGCGTTCCGGGCCGGCACACCGCCGTGCCGCCCCGGGGTTCGAGCCGCGGGCTCCACCCCGAGCGTGGAGGATTCGACCGGCCGCCGTGCCGGATCGGGTCACCCGATCAAACCTCGACCATCTCGGTAATGGCTTGCTTCAGGCCCTGGGTGTTGAAGGGCTTGTAGGCGACGCCGATCCTCGCCGCGGCAAGGCGGGCGTGCAGATCGGCGTCGGCGTCCCCGGTCAGCACGAGGCCCGGAATGTCCCGGCCGGCCACGGTGCGGACGGCCTGGACCACCGCATCGCCCAGCATTCCGCCGGACAGCCGGTAGTCGGACAGGATGAAGTCGGGGATATCACCGCTTGCCCGCAGGGCCGCGACGATGGCGTCCCCGTCGGACGCCGACAGCACCCGGCATCCCCATCCGGTCAGCGTCTCGCGCAACGCCATCAACTGCAGCGCGTCGTCCTCGACCACGGCCACGATCTTGCCCGCCAGACCATTGCCGGGAACCTTCGCGGCCACGGCCGGGGTCCGCGTGTCCATGGCCGGTCGCCGGACCGGCGTTCCGGCGATCGGCATCTCGATTTCGAAGACGGAGCCGCGGCCCGCCACCGACCGCACGTCGAGGCGGTGGCTGAGCAGCCGGGCGGTCCGTCGGACGACCGCGAGGCCGAGGCCCAGGCCCTTGTTCCGCTCGTTCCGGTTCCTGTCCTGCCCGGACGCCCCGGTCCCGGCAGGCGGGACGACGCGGTGGAAGTCGTCGAAGACGGCCGACAGTTGATCCTCGGGGATACCGACACCCGTGTCCCACACCTGCACCACCGCCATGCCGCCGCGGCGCCGGACGCCGATCAGCACACGCCCGGCGGGGGTGAAGGCCAGGGCGTTCCGCACAAGGTTCCGGACCATCCTTTCCAGCAGAACCGGATCACTGCGCACGTGCAGCGATGTCGGGCGGCAGCGCAGGCCGAGCCCCCGCTCCTCGGCCATGGCCCGGTGCTCGGCATGGATCCGGTTGAGCAGGTCGCCCAGCGGAAAGGCGTCGATGTTCGGCTTGACCGTCCCCGCGTCGAGCGCGGCCGCATCCAGCACCGTGTGCAGGAACCGCTCGCCGGTCTCCAGGCAGTCGCCGACCCGGGCGAGAAGCTGCTTTTGGCTGTCGCTGTCCAACTGCATTTCCAGCAGGTGCAGGAACAGGTGCATGGAATGGAAGGGCTGGCGCAGGTCGTGGCCGGCCGCGGCCAGGAGTTTCGCCCTCGCCTGGGCGGTCCGCTCCGCCTCCTCCAGGATCTGGACCGCTTCGGCCTGCGCCTTTTCGGCGGCGCGCCGGCTCTCGATCTGCTCGGTGATGTTCACCGCCGCGCAAATGATGCCCTCGACCGTGCCATCGTCGCCCCGCAACGGATCGATGGACAGGTCATAGGCGTAGCGTTCCCATGGCGGGCCGATCTCGACCTGCGTGCGGATCCGCTCCCCGGTGTCGATCACCTGGCGCTTGAGCGGCACCAGCCGCTCCGCGTCCTCGCGCGGCATGACGTCGAAATCGGTGCGACCGACCACCTGCTCGACGGTGAGGCTGCGCCGCGGATTGCGGATCCATGTGAAATGCAGGTCCCGGTCCTGGGTGTAGAGCACGATGCCCGTATTGGCGAGCACCGTGGACAGCCGGGTGTCGGCGAGCCTCAGGGCTTCCTCGGCCCGGCGGCGTTCGGTCACGTCCACCACGATGCCGACGAGGCCCTGCACCCGGCGCGGACCGTTGCCGACGGGGGACAGCAAGACATCGTACCAGCGCCGCCCGTCCGGTCCGCCCGCCGCCACATCCGCCCGCACGGCCCGACCGCTCTCCAGGACCTGCCGCTTCAACTCCGCCAGACGCTGCGCATCCCCCAGGCCGGGAAGGTCCCCGTCGGTGCGGCGCGCCAATCCGGTGCCGCTGCCGGCAACCCCGCTCCAGACATAGCGCAGCCGACGGTCCTGGGCGAAGACGGCCACGGCAGCGCCCGGATCCGTGGGCAGTGCGAGCTGGGCCGGAAAACCCAAGTGCCGGCCCGGAAAGCCGCCACGCCAGCCGATGATCGCGGCGGTGCCCAGGCACGCAGCCGCCAAACCCGCGATCCACGAAGCGGATCCGGCGAACGCGGACACGCCCGCCACGACCGCAATGCCCGCAGCGACCAGACCGGCGGCCAAGCCGCCCAGTCGCGCAGCCGCAGCCACCGCGACGAGCAGCACCAGTGCCGGATCGATCGGCAGGCCGGCCCAACGGGAGGCCAAGCCCACCACCACGCCCGCCAGCGGGAGCAGCGCCCACGGCAGGCCGGGCGTGACAAAGGACTGTGGCGCCCTGGCCGTTTCAACCGCCCCTTCGCTCATGTCGCCTGCAACTCGGGATTTTGGGTTACCACGAGTGCGGAGGATACCCCGACCCGCGTTGCGCGCCATGCCGCACGAGTGACATAGGACAAACGGCTTACGAGTCCAGGCCGTGATGAGGTCAGGTGGTGAGGAAACGCCGCGTGTCGGCTTCCAGGACCAGTGCGGTCAGTCGGCCCGTGGCGAAGGCACCCGTGTCGATGCCGATGCGGTTCGGCCGCACCTCGGGCTCGCGGACCACGGTGTGCCCATGCACCACCACCTTGCCATGGTCGGCACGGGACCCGAGGAATTCGTCGCGGATCCACAACAGGTGCTCGCGCTTCTGCTCGGCCAGGGGGACACCCGGCTTGATGCCGGCATGGACGAACAGGTAGTCGCCGACCACCAGACTGAGGCGCAGATCGCGCAGGAAGGCGCGATGGCGGGCGGGCAACCTCGCGGACAGGTCGCGCCGGGCGGCGGCCAGCTTCTCGTGCATCGGCAGCGCGTCGGTGGGGCGGACACCGTAGCTGTCCAGCGTCGCCAGGCCGCCGAAGCGGAGCCAGTCGAATCCGACCTCCGGATCCTCGAGGAAGCGGAGCATGACGTCGTCGTGGTTGCCGCGCAGGCACACCATGCCGAGCCCCGGTGGCGGCCCGGCGGACAGCCGGTCCAGGACCGCCGCGGATGCCGGCCCGCGGTCCACATAGTCGCCGAGCATGACGATGGTGCACAGCGTACCCTCGGGCGCGGAGGCGGCGTCCGCGGCGATTGCGGCGAACAGGTCCCTCAACAGGGCGTCGCAGCCATGGACATCGCCCACGGCATAGATCCGCTGGCCCGCGGGAATGCGGGCAGCGGCGGGCATCGCACGTTTGAGCAGGCTCGACAGCACCTTCTGACACGCAACCGCAACCGGCGCAGGGAGCGCCCAGGTAGGTGCAATATCTAAGGGACAGCCCCCGGACTTGCGAGAGAGCCGTTGGCGGCACAACCAAGGGCGTGGGGGCCGGCACCGGGACGGGCATCACCACGGGCCGCCGGCCGGCGGCCCGGCAGCGCGTCCTTTGCCCGGCCAAATGACCGTTTCGACGGGTGAACCGTCAGCGGACCGGGGTCTTTTGCTCACCGGCCGCGGCCACGGGGGCGGCGGGGGCGCCCAGCAGCGCCGACCGCAACCCGGGCAGGGAAACCCGGACCGTGCGGCGGTCCAGCGCCGGCCAATGATAGATCTCGCCGGTGCTCCGCGGTTCGGCGGCGAAGCTCAGGACCATTTCGTTCCCCGCCTTCAGCTCGGCCAGAAGCCGCTCGGCCGCGGCGCAGGCGGCCCCCAGCCGGCGCTCCTCCTTCACCAGGGCGAAGCGCGCCACCAGCTCGGGAATGGCGGCATCGCTGGCGATCTCACCCGACTCCACCTGGGCGGCATAGGCCTGGAACGCCGGCGGCGCCCAGGTGACGGGCTGGCCGTCGTCGAGATCCTTTGCGAAGCGGGCCAGTTCGCCGCCGGTGTAGAACAGATGCTGCGCACCACCGTCCACGGAAAGCGAAACCGGGCGCATCACGTCGATGTCGCTGTCGAATGTGATGTGCAGCGACGTGCACTCCGGCGCCTGCCGGACCGCGATGAGCATGCGGTTGAGGCTTCCGCGGTTGTTGGGATAGGCCTGCTGGACCGTGTGGTCGCACATGCGCCCCGCCCCTTCGCCCTTGCAGGCCGAAGCCCAGACGCCCTCGCGCGGCGGCTGCGCGGCTCCGGGTGTCGGAAGGGAGGCCAGGAAACCGAAAGCGGAGCAGAAGCCGAGAATGGCGAGGCGGCGCATGGCGGGATCCGGGCTGGGGGCGACCCCGGAAGGATGCGGCCGGCACGCTTGCGGAATGGTTAACGAATGTTGGTGAAACCGGGACGGCGCCCGGACGGAAACGGAGCTGGAAATGCCGCATGCACTGCCTGACCAATTGCAGGCCGCCTACCGGGGAACCCGCTACACCGCGGGCGATGATGCAACCCATGTCCGGCTGGGCGAGCGCTCGGCCGCGATCGATGCGGTTCTGGACGCGCACAACGCACGGTCCGGCGTCTTCATCACGGCGTGGAACCCGCTCAGCCGGCCGACCGGCGAGGCGGACAACAAGGCGGCCACCGAACGGCTGCGTGCGGCGCTCGTGGGTTGGCCCCATTTGCCGCACAGGGGCATCGGCCTCGACCCGTCCTGGACGCCGGAGGAGGGATTCTTCGTTCTGGACATGCCCGAGGACGAAGCGGTGGCCTTGGCCGGACGGTTCGGCCAAGTGGCCATTGTCGCCATCCGCAAGGGCGAGCCGGCACGCCTGCTCCTGACGGGGCTCGTGCCGACGCCGCGCAAAACCTAGGGCACGGCTCGATCCCATGGATCGGGCGGTCGTGCCCTATCGGCTTGTTCGATGCGGCGAATTCCCCGTCGGGCGGTTCCGCCCGACGGGGAATTCGCCCTGGCCGGCGCGGGGTGGCGGCCCGGTTCCAACCGGGTCGCCGCCGCTTCAGCCTGCCATGCGGGTCCGGGCACCGCCCGTGGTGGGCGGGACCGGCAGCTCGATGTCCACTTCCAGGATCGAGGTGTCCGTGCCCCGGTCGAGTTGGACGCGGACCTTGTCCTCGTCGATCTCGACGTATTTTGCGATCACCGCCAGCAGCTCCCGCTGGAGCATCGGCAGGTAATCCGGCCCGCTGCGCCCACCGGCACGCTCGTGCGCGAGCACGATCTGAAGGCGCTCCTTGGCGGTGTCGGCGGCCGACTTCTTCGGTTGGGACCGGAAAAGCTCAAGCAACCTCATGCGGTTCTCCTGAGGATACGGTCGAAGAAGCCCTTCTTCTCCGGCCTCATGAAGCGGTGCTCGACGTTCTCGCCCAGGAAACGGGCAACCGCGTCGCGGTAGGCCTGGCCGGCCGGGGCCTTGTCATCCAACGACACCGGCGTGCCAAGGTTCGACGCCTTGAGCACCGAGGGGCTTTCCGGGATCACGCCGAGCAGCGGGACGGAGAGGATCTCCAGCACGTCCTCGACCTTCAGCATGTCGCCCTTCTCGACCCGCTCCGGATCGTAGCGGGTGAGCAGCAGATGCTCCTTCACCGGCTCCAACCCCTGCTCGGCGCGGCGCGACTTCGCCTGGAGCACGCCAAGGATGCGGTCGCTGTCGCGCACCGACGAGACCTCGGGGTTGGTCACGACGATGGCGTGGTCGGCATAGTAGAGCGCCATCAGGGCGCCCTTTTCGATGCCGGCCGGGCTGTCGCAGACGATGTAGTCGAAGTCGCCCTTCAACTCGTCGATGACCTTGCCCACGCCCTCGGTCGTCAGCGCATCCTTGTCGCGCGTCTGCGAGGTCGGGAGGATATAGAGGTTTTCCAGGCGCTTGTCCTTGATCAGCGCCTGGTTCAGCTTCGCCTCACCCTGGATCACGTTGATGAAGTCAAAAACGACGCGGCGCTCGCAGCCCATGATCAGGTCAAGGTTGCGCAGTCCCACGTCGAAGTCGATCACCACGGTCTTGAACCCGCGCAACGCGAGTCCCGTCGCGAAGGCGGCCGACGATGTGGTCTTGCCGACGCCCCCCTTGCCGGACGTCATGGTGATGATCTTGGCCAACGAGCCTCTCCCTCGGTCGGTATGGGTGGTGGCCGCTCAGGCGAGCGGGTCCATGCGGATGATGTTGCCGTCCAGCCAGATCTGGACCGGTTTCCTGCGGAGCTTCGCGTCGATGTCGTCGCTGACCCGGTAGAAGCCGGCGACCGACACCACCTCGGCGTCGAGCGACTGCACGAAGATCCGTGCCTGGGCATCACCGCCGACGCCCGCCAGCGCCCGTCCGCGCAGCGTGTTGTAGACGTGGATGTTGCCGTCGGCGACGAGTTCGGCCCCGGGGCTGACCGGCCCGAGCACGATCAGATCGCCGCCGGACGCGTAGATCTGCCGGCCCGACCGCACCGGTTCGGTCACGATCAACGTCGTCCGCTGCACGGCCTCGGGCGCGGGGGCCGGCGCCGCGGCGGGCTGCGGGGCCGCTTGCGGCTGGCTGCGCGCGACCGTCATCGGCTGCGGCGTGCGGGCGGCCGGGATCACGGTCAGGCCGTACTTCAATGCGGCAAGCTGCATCTCGGGCGTGCCGCCCTGGATGCCCACCGCCACGAGCGACAGATCGAACAGTTGGCGCTGAAAGGCCGGGAAGTCGAAATCCGGATCGTTGAACTCCTCCAGATCGAGCACGACCGGCGCGTAACGGAAGAAGTTGGGCGCCTGCTGGATCTTGGTCTGGAGGTGCTGGAAGAACCCGGGATCGTAGGGGTCGACCAGCTTCAGCACCATCATGGTGTAGGTGTTGCCACGCAACTGGAACGGCATGGCCCGGGGATTGGTCGCGCCGGTCATGCCGCCACCCCGACTCGGGCCGGGTTGAACGATGCGCGCGGCAGCCGCCGCCGAACGGACGCCCAAAACACCGGAACCGCGTTTTTCGCCTTTTGCGGCATATCCACCCACCCGAAATACGCGCAAAACGCGCAAGGCGGAGCCCCCTCGTTCCCTTCACGAGCGGTAAACAAGGATTTGCGCCCCACCGGATAACCCCCACCAACTATGGTACGTGCCCAAATGGGCAACCGCCAGCCCTTCGTGCCCCGCCGACCGGGGCGAAAGTCAAGCCGTTTTACCCCTCTCGACGCTGCCCAGGATCTCCCGGCGGCGCGTCTCGAATTCCGCGTCCGAAAGCAGGCCGCGGTCCCGCATCACCTTCAGCGCCCGCAGGGACCGTGCGGCCTCGTCGGCCGCGTCGCCCTCGTTGCCGCTTTCATGGTCGGTGGCGGCCGGCGCCACCCCTCCCGGCGTGCCCCGGGACGGCAAGGGTGATGGGCGGGACGTTGGATATCTGCCCCTCATCGCGCACCTCGATCGACAGAAGGCCGTGCCTGCACACCACGGCCCGGCGGTGATGAAGCGCAGACGCGCGCGGAACGCAAGCGCTCAAGCACGGCGTCGGTTCCGGCGGCGATCCGCCGCGCGCTCCGATTCGAATGTTCCACGCAACATCCGAGGTGGGCCTTTCGTTGTTCTCGCAAATCCCGCTGACAGTCCAGCCGGCGGAAAGTATTCTGGGAGTGTTGGACGCTTGTCTCTCGGCTTGGAGTTGAAGTGGTCCGCGTACCCATCGACATCCCACTCCCGCCGAAACGCCGCATGGACGGCCGGGCATCCGCATCGCCGCAGTTTTCCACGCCTCCCGTTTGGGAGGCGTTTTTGTTTGCGCGGCGACCTTCTTCCCACAGCCTCAAGGAGAACTCCTGATGGCAAAGCGCTCGTCCAAGAACTCCGCCGCCCAGAGCCCCGCCGCCCTGGCCGCCGCCGCCGAGCGGCGCGAGGCCAAGGTGCAGGCGCTGTTTCCGGAGCGCGGATGGGACCCTCTGGGCGACGAACGGCGCGATCAAAGCTATCTGCGCCGGATCAAGCCGCAGAACGAAGGACAGCGGGCGCTGTGGGAGGCCATTCATAGCCACAACCTGACGGTGGCGGTCGGGCCCGCCGGCACCGGCAAGACCTATCTCGCCATCTCCGCCGCGGTCGAAGCGCTGGAGGCCGGACGGATCGACCGTATCATCCTGTCCCGGCCGGCGATCGAGGCCGGCGAAAGCCTCGGCTACCTGCCGGGCGATCTGCAGGAGAAAATGGCCCCCTATCTGCGGCCCCTGTACGACGCATTGAGCGACCGGCTGGGCGGCAAACGGCTGAAGCAACTCCTCAACGAGGGCGCGGTCGAGATCGCGCCCATCGGCTTCATGCGCGGCCGTACGCTGAACAACGCCTTCGTGGTGATCGACGAGGCGCAGAACTGCACCTATTCCCAGATCAAGATGCTGCTGACCCGCCTGGGCTGGCATTCCACCATGGTGCTGACCGGCGACCCGGACCAGAGCGACCTGCTCGACGGCCTGTCGGGGTTGGCCGAAATCGCCCGGCGCCTGGAAGCCGTGGACGACATCGCCGTCGTCCGCCTGTCGGAATGCGACATCGTCCGCCACCCGCTGGTGGCCAGCATGCTGTCGGTCCTGTAGGTCGGCGCTCCCCCCCTCCGGCGGCCAGGGCTGGACGCGGAATGTCCGGCCCTGCACGCCAGGGATGCGGCGAAAGGTGCCTTTTTCCCGCCGCACCCGCCCCCCAGCTTAAATCCACGTACAAGGCCAAGGGCCGGTTCGGCGGGAGGGGTCATGAAACGGCGTTTGCTCCAGGTGGCGTTCGGATCGCTGCTCGGCCTAGCCATCGCCTTCGGCGTGTCGTGGTGGATGTGGGGCGGACGCGGCATCCCGAGTGCCGGACAGGCCTCCCGTCCGGCGACGGTCGGCACGGCACAGGTCGGCGGTCCGTTCGAGCTGGTCGACCACACCGGCCGGACGGTCACCGACCGCGATTACGCGGGCCGCATCCTGCTGGTGTTCTTCGGCTACACCTTCTGCCCGGACATCTGCCCGACCGAACTCCAGACCTTTGCCGAGGTCATGGACCGCCTGGGCCCGCAGGCCGACCGCGTGCAGCCGCTGTTCGTGACCATCGACCCCGCGCGCGACACGCCCGCCCATCTGGCCCAGTACGTCGAACTGTTCCATCCCCGCATCGTCGGGTTGACCGGCACCGAGGCGCAGATCGCCAAGGTCGCCCGCGCCTACCGGGTCTACTACGCCAAGGGCAAGGGGGCGGACACCACCGACTACCTGATGGACCACTCCACGGCGGCCTACCTGATGGGCCCCGACGGCGCGTTCGTCACCGTGTTCCGCAACGGCACGACCGCGGACGCCATGCTGGCCGAAGTGCGCAAGCTGATCCCGGCGTCCTGAGGGCGTCCGCGCCGCGGCCGCCCGGACCGCGCGGACAACGACACAGGACGAACCATGACCGTTCAGGCCTTCAACCCAACCGACCTGTCCCAAGGCGCCGCCAACTGGGCGGTGGCCCAGCGCATCGTGGGCGCCTTCGCCCCCCCGCGCCCAGACCATTCCCGACATGACGCTGGCGGTGGATCCCGGTCACCAGCTCAACGGCACCGATCTGGTGCAGCGGCCGGTCCAGTCGGTCGGCCTTTTCCTTCCGACGCCCAGCCAGCGCGTCGGCCGGGTGGTGGTGAACCGACAGACGGGCGCTGCCCGCATCGTCAAGGGCATCGACGGTTCGGTTCAGCCCCCGGCGATCCGGCCGGCACGCTTCCGGTGGCCCGCGTCCACCTGCTCAGCACCACGACCGAGGTCACCAACGACACCATAGTGGACGAGCGCGTGCTGTCCGACACCGGCGCGCATCCCCGGTTGTCGCGTTCAAGGCCATCATGACGGCTCCGCAGTCGCTCGCGCCTAATACGCAGGAGACGCTCAAGTTCAACGCGGCCGCCATCGACATCGGGAGTTCTTTCAATGCGGCAAACAACAGCTTCAAGCCGAAGCAGCCGGGCCTTTACCAGATCACGGCCTCGTTTGCGCAGCTGTTCACCGGCGAACATTCGGAAAACTTGATGGGCATTGGCATCCGGCTCAACGGCACCGTTGTTGCCGCGTGGCAGACCCACCCGCGCGGTGACAGCGGCGGCGATCAAATGAGCGCCACCGTCACCGATCTCGTGCAGATGAATGGCACGAGCGACCAAGTCACCGTCTACGGCGCCACGAACACCGGAGGCAGCGTGAGCACCTCGAGTGAGGGGACGCGGCTCACGGCGGTCCGGGCGGGTTAGGCCCGGATGGTGAAGGGCACGGGCGGCCCCAGGCGCCGCCCGTGCCACGCGTGCATTGCCGACCTCGGCCCAATTCGGACCCGGGAAGAAAGAGGCTCAGGCCGTGCGGGTTGGCACGCCAACCGCACCTTGGCGGACGCCCTGTTGACGGGTTTCATCCGGAGTTGCTTCAATGATCCCGTCCATCCCCGGTGGGATGGCGACATATCGCTTGTTCTCAGGGCAGGGTGAAATTCCCGACCGGCGGTATCCCCTCGTCCGCGAGGGGGAGCCCGCGAGCGTCCCGCGACCCAAGGTTGCGGGGTTAGCAGACCCGGTGCGAGGCCGGGGCCGACGGTACAGTCCGGATGGAAGAGAATGAGCCGGTCACGAGGGGCGCCCGCGTTCATGCGGCGGCCGTCGACGACCTGCGCCGGCGTCCCGGAAATCCGTCTCCGTGCCGCCGTCCAGTCTCTTTGCGCCCTGATTCAGGCTCGCCCATGACAGGAGTGAGATCCGTGAATCAGACCCAACAGCAAGACAACCTTCTCGCCCGCTTCGGCGCCCCGGCCGAGCGCGTCGCGCGCGCGGTGGACGCCATTCGCCAGGGCAACGGCGTCATCGTGGTCGACGACGAGGACCGGGAGAACGAGGGCGACATCATCTATCCGGCGGAGAGCATCACCGTCGAACAGATGAACCTCCTCATCCGCACCTGCAGCGGGATCGTGTGCCTGATCCTGACCGACGAGCGCCTGCGGCGACTGGAACTGCCCCCGATGGTGGAGGCCAACAGCTCCCGCTTCGGCACCGCCTTTTCGGTGTCGATCGAGGCCCGCGAGGGTGTGACCACGGGGGTGTCGGCCGCCGACCGGGTGGCCACGATCCGCACGGCCGTCGCCGACGATTGCCGCCCGGAGGACTTGGCACGCCCGGGCCACGTCTTCCCGATCCGGGCGCATCCGGGCGGCTTGGCGGCCCGCAGGGGCCACACCGAGGCGACGGTCGAGCTGATGGAGCGGGCGGGCCGCAGACCGGCGGGTGTTCTGTGCGAGGTCATGAACCCGGACGGCACCATGGCGCGCCTGCCGGAATTGACCGCCTTCGCCGAGACCCACGGGATGCCCATCGTCAGCATCGCCGATCTCGTGGCTTGCGGCCGTCTGCGGTCCGCGGCGTGAGCGGAAGCGGCCCCGCCCTTCCCGGCGGGGCCGTCCGCGTTGGGGCGCCTTACCGCGCCGGGGCGGTCAGGACCTCCTGGACCTGCAGCTCGTTGCGTCCCTGCGGGCTGAGGACGTAGATCGTCTGACCGCCGCCCGCCAACTCCACCAGGACGGCCAGACGGGAGCCGATCGCCGTCTGCTCGAGGATGCGCGAGCCCGCCGGCAGCCGGAAGCCGCCGGTCGATGCGGTCACGGTCGCGGTCTCGATCACCGGCACCGCCGCGGCGGAGGCCACGGCCCCCGTGGCCGCACCGGCCGCGGGCCGGGCCGCGGGTGCGGGTTCCGCCGCACGGTTCTTGAAGATCCCGCCCGCCTGGGAGCGGTACTCCGGGTCGGTCGCGCGGCGGTAGACCTCCACGCCGATGAAGACGAAACCGGCGATGATGGCCAACCCCATCACCACCATGGCGACCTTCACCCAGCGCATCATGGGCGATTGGGCGAACGCTTCCGGTGACATCTCGGGCGCGAGGAGGTTCGGTCCGTCTACGCGGGTATCGGCGGTGCGGGTCTGGGCGTCCATAGCGATCCCTTATGTCGTCGACGCATAAGGACCCCGCGCGAATGGGGGTCCACTTTGGTCGGCACCGGCCCGGGCCAAGGCCGGCACGGCCTGGGAGCGCTCCGGAGGAGGCCCGCGCCGCACGACCGAGACCGTTTGCCGCAGCGCAAAACGCACTATCCCCGCTTAGCACTGCGGCGCGGCGCGAACGATGCCGACCCCACATTCTTGCCAGGGAATGGACACCAGATGGAAGACAGCAACACTCAGGACAGCTACGAGAAGACGGTGAACATCATCGTGTTCGCCATTCCGATTGCCGTCTTCTTCATCGTTGTCGCGCTGATCCTGGGCTCGGCCGCGGGATCGGGCATGCTGATCGTGTGGCTGCAGATCGCGGCCGGCGCGGGCGCCGCGATCGGCGGCATCCTGGGGCTCACCTTCTTCCTGAACAAGGTGAAGTTCTTCTGATGTGCGCAGGCCCGCGCGGCGGCGCATGCCGGGCCGCGCGGGCCGCTTCGGTGCCGGGGGCGATTCGCTAAAACCCCCTGCAATTCCAAGGACTTTCCTCACGAATTCTCGCGGCTTGACAGGGGTATGCCCCCCACTTAAGGTGCGCGCGCTTTCGCGAGGCCGCCGGCCAGCCGCGGGAGACCTGAGGCGTGAGCGAAGACCCGAACCGTCCACCGCCGAACGACTTCGACGCACGGCTGCGCCAGGCGCAACAGCGCCATGGCATCGACAGCCAGCGCCCGGAGGAGGACGCGACCCAGAAGAACGCGATTGGACTCGCGTTCCGCATGGGGATGGAACTGGTCTCGGCGCTCCTTGTCGGATTGGGCATCGGTTGGCTGATCGACCGGTGGCTGGACACGGCACCCTGGGCCCTCGTCGTCATGTTCTTCGTCGGCGCGGGCGCGGGCATCATGAACGTCTACCGGGCCGTTTCCGGCCTGGGCTATGCGCCGGGATACAAACGGCCGTCCAATCCGGGCGACCGTAACGAATGATGGGCTAAGTCGGGGACCAACCGTGGCGGATCCATCTCAAGGCTTTGCGATCGACCCGTTGCACCAGTTCGAGATTCTTCCGATCCTGCCGATCACGGTGGGCGGAATGGACGTCTCGTTCACCAATGCAGCGTTTTACATGGCGGTCGCCGTTGCGCTGATCGGCTCACTGCTGATCTATGGCATGCGGGGTCGCGCCCTGGTGCCCGGACGCATGCAGTCCGTGGCGGAAATGTTCTACGAATTCGTCGCGAACATGGTGAGGGAACACGCGGGCAACGACGCCCGGCCGTATTTCCCGTTCGTGTTCTCGATCTTCATGTTCATCCTGTTCGGCAACATGATCGGGATGGTGCCCGGCGCCTTCACGTTCACCAGCCACATCATCGTGACGTTCGCGCTGGCACTGACGGTGTTCGTGTTCGTCACCGTGCTGGGCATCGTCAAGCACGGGATGCACTTCTTCGCGTTCTTCCTGCCGACCGGCGCGCCGATCGTACTGGCGCCGCTGATCGTGCCGATCGAAATCGTTTCCTACCTGTCCCGTCCGCTCAGCCTCTCGATCCGACTGTTCGCCAACATGATGGCGGGCCATACCATGCTGAAGGTGTTCGCATACTTCAGCATCGGCCTGGTCACCGTGATGGGCGGCGCCGGCGGCTGGGGTCTGGGCATTCTTCCGATCGCGTTGAACGTGGCCCTGATCGGCTTCGAGATCCTGGTGGCGTTCCTCCAGGCCTACGTCTTCACGATCCTGACCTGCCTCTACATCCGCGACGCGATCGAGCTGCACTGACGGCGGCGTCGCGGACTTTCCCTCACCCCCTCCACCAATCAGCGTCACTCGAAAGGACCTAAGACCATGGAAGCTGAAGCGGCCAAGTACATCGGGGCCGGCCTGGCGGTTTTCGCCCTGTTCGGCGTCGGCCTGGGCATCGGCAACATCTTCTCGACCCTGATCAGCTCGGTGTCGCGGAACCCGGCCTCGCGCGCCGCGGTGTTCCCGATCGGCATTCTCGGCTTCGCCCTGACGGAAGCCGTGGCGCTGTTCGCGCTGCTGATCGCCTTCCTCATCCTCTTCACCTGATGGCCTCGCCGCGGCCGCGCGCGTCCGGCGCTGCGGCCGCGTCCGGTCAACGGTAGGGGGACACGGATGTCCATGCGGCTCGCAGCTCTATTCGCATCGGCGGCGGTCATCGCCCTTCCGACGGCGGCGTTCGCTGCCGAAGGGGGGGGTGGCGGCCTGCCCCAGCTCAACCCGGCCACGTTCCCGCCCCAGCTTGTCTGGCTCGCGATCATCTTCGCGACGCTTTACTGGCTGATGGCCCGCAAGGCCCTGCCGCGCGTCGGCGAGGTTCTTCAGGAACGCCAGGACCGGATCACCGACGACCTCGAGAAGGCCCAGGCGCTGCGGGACGAATCGAACGCGGTCATGCAGGCGTACGAGCGTGCGGTGGCCGAGGCGAGGACGAACGCGCAACGGGTGGTGAACGAGGCCGCGGCCGAGGTCGCCAAGCTCACGGCCGACCGTCAGGCCGCGCTCCAGGCCGATCTGGCCACCCGGACCCGGGCGGCCGAGGAGCGGATCCTGGCGGCCAAGAACCAGGCCCTGGCCAATATCCGCAATGTGGCCGCCGAGGTCGCGTCCGATATCGCCCGCCGTGTCGCAGGCGTGGAGGCGGACCCGGCCCAGGCCGAGACCGCCGTCGCCAATGTGATCGGCGCCGGCGCAACCGGGGGGCGTGGCTGAGATGCTGTCCAACAGCAATTTCTGGGTTGCCATCGCGTTCGTGATCTTCATCGTGCTGGCCTTCCGGCCGGCCGCCAAGACGATCACGACCGCGCTCGACGACCGCGCCGCGCGGATCCGGCGGGAACTCGAGGAGGCCCAACGCCTGCGCGAGGAGGCCCAGCGGACCCTGGCCGAGTACCAGCGCAAGCAGCGGGACGCGATGAAGGAAGCGGAGGCGATCGTCGCCCATGCTCGCGACGAGGCCGCCCGGCTGCGCGCCAACGCCAGTGCGGAAATCGATGCCGCGCTGAAGCGGCGCGAACAGCAGGCGATGGACAAGATCGCCCAGGCCGAGGCATCGGCCCTGGCCGAGGTCCGTGACCTGGCCGTCGATATCGCCGTCCAGGCCAGCCGCGAAATCCTCGAGGCGAACCTCAAGGGCACAGCGGCCACCCAGTTGGTTGACGACGCCATCGCGAACCTGCCGGGCAAACTGCACTAGCCGGACGGTTCCGCATCCCGCCGCGTGAAGATCACGGCGCCGGTCCCCAGGGACCGGCGCCGTTTTCCATTGGAGAAGCCCCATTCCCCGGCCGGAGGCCGCACACCGTCAATCCGCCGCCCCCGAGCGCCCCTCCCCGGAACGCAACGCCTCGGAACGAGCCACCGTCCGGCTCCTTTCCGCTCCGTTGTCGGCGATCTCGCGGACCAGTTTCGCCATCAACGCCCCCAGAAACTCCCGCCGGCTCTCGGCGGCCACGACGAAGGCGCCGGCACCGCCGATCACGTCCTGCTCGAAATGGGTGCGCAGCGGCACGCCCTGCACCGCCAGCCGCCCCTCCGGCGGCTGCACGACAAGACCGTTGATGGTGACCCCGTGCGCCACCGCGTCGTCACGCGCCGCACGCACCGGACGCCCCCCGAAGTGCGCCCCGTCCGCGGAGACGTCGATGACCCTGCGCTCGCCTTCGTAGGCATTGGCGGTCATCAGGCGCAGGCCGTAGTCGATCGCCCCGGAGATGGAATTCCAGCCCCGGGCCGCACGGGGGGCGGCCGTCAGGCGTACGCCGAACGCCCGTGCATCCTCCTCGCCGCGGATCAAGGTCCAATCGGCGATCACATGCTGACTGTCCGCCCCGCCCCACTCCAGGTACACGACCGCGATGCGAGCGTGCCGGCCGGACCGGACGGCATCGATGACCGGCCCGCTTGCCAGGGCCTGGGCATAGCCTTCGCGCTGGAAGCGCAACTCCTCGTCGTCGATGGACCCCGACCCGTCGGCGGCGAGGACCAGTTCGAGGTCCACCGGTTCCGCGGCGCGGGCCGGAACGTGGACACCTGGATGTTGGGAGGCGAGGAGCAGGACCGCGGCGACGGACGGCAGGCGCATGGCTTGCTCCTTCCTGACGGGTGCGTCGAGCCTAACGGCAAGGGGAAACCCCGGCTATTCCCCGCAAGGCCAAGGGACGACGCAAGTGCGCGGATGGAACACCGGCCTCTCGCCAACCACCTTGCGTATCGGCTATGGTCACGCCGCCACTTCCTTGCTGGCGTGCCACGATGGACGGAGACCGTGGGTAGCCACCCTCCCGGTCCGGACTATCCGGAACCGACGATGCATGGGGCCAATGCAGCCCACGACCATACTGTTGGCGGCCAACGCGCCTCGGACATCCTCGTCCACTTCGTCACGACGTTCCCGGGCGAGGAAATCAGCATGGCGGATTTCGTGGCGGCCCTGGGGCACCGGGCATTCGGCCTGCTCCTGCTCCTGGTCAGCCTGCCCACCGCGCTGCCGATTCCGGGCATCTCGTCGGTTCTCGGCCTGCCGTTGATCCTGTTCGGCGCGCAGATGCTGCTGGGCTTTCCCCGGCCGCACATTCCGGCCCGGCTCGCCCGGGTACGGATCGAGCGGCGCAAGCTGGTCGAGGCCATGGGCCGCGCCGTCCCGTACCTGCGCCGTGCCGAGCGCCTGCTCCGCCCCCGGGCCAAGGGCCTGACCGGCACCACCGCCGAACGGGCGGTCGGGGCGATGACGCTCCTGCTCGGCTTAATCCTCATCCTGCCCATCTGGGGCGGCAACCTGCTGCCCGCCGTCTCCATCGCCGCCATGGCATTGGGCATGGTCGAGCGCGATGGCATGTTCGTTCTGGGAGGCCTCGGCCTCGGCCTCGTCTCCACACTGCTGGTCGGCACGGTCGTCGCCTTCGGCGCGGCGGCCTTGGCCTACGGGGCCGACCTCGTTTCCCGTCTCGCCGGTCTGTTCGGCTAAGGAAGTGCACCGTCCGATGGTCTGGGAACTGGTCATCATCGTCCTGCTGGTGCTGGTCAACGGCTTCTTCTCCATGTCGGAGATGGCCGTCGTCTCATCGCGCCGGGTCCGTCTCCAGCAGATCGCGACCGATCGCAGGAGCACAGGGGCCAAGGCCGCGTTGAAGCTGGTCGACGATCCGTCCAACTTCCTGTCCACAGTGCAGATCGGCATCACGCTGATCGGGATCCTGGCGGGTGCGTTCTCGGGTGCCACGATCGCCGGCCGCCTTGCCCAATGGCTGAACCAGTTTGCCTTGATCGCGCCCAATGGCGATGCGGTCGCCATCGCGCTGGTCGTCATGGGCATCACCTTCCTGTCCCTGGTTCTGGGCGAACTGGTCCCGAAGCGGATGGCGCTCGGCAATGCCGAGGCGATCGCCGCACGGGTGGCGCGGCCCATGCGGATCGTGTCGTGGGTAACCTATCCGGCCGTCTGGCTGCTGGGTGTGGCCACCAGCGGGATCCTGCGGCTGCTCGGCCAGCGGGGCAGCCGCGAGCAGACGGTGACCGAAGAGGAGGTCAAGAGCCTGATCGCCGAAGGCACGCTCCGCGGCGTCTTCGAACCCGAGGAAAAGAAGCTGATCGACGGCGTGCTTCGGCTCGCCGACCGCACCGCGCGCTCAATCATGACGCCGCGCCCGGACATCGTCTGGCTGGACCTGGGGGACGAGCCGCAGCAGATCATGCAGGAGATCCGCGCGTCGGGGCATTCCCGGTTCGTGGTCAGCCGCGGCGACATCGACGAGGTGGTGGGCATCGTCCAGTCCAAGGACCTGCTGGACCGCATGATCCAGGGCCATCCGTTCGACCTGATGGCGGCCATGAAGAAGCCGCTGATCGTCCACGACGGCACCCCCGTCCTGCGCCTGTTGGAGTTGTTCCGGCAGTCCTCGCTGCACATGGCCGTCGTCGTGGACGAGTACGGCAGCGTCGAAGGCCTGGTCACCGTGACCGACATCATGTCGGCCATCGCGGGGGAATTCCCCGAAGCCGGTGATGCCACCGCCGGCATCGTCCAGCGCGAGGACGGCTCCTGGCTGATCAACGGCATGACGCCGATCGACGAGGTCGAGGCGCTGATCGGCGAGCGCAGCATGCGCGGGGACGGCGATTTCCACACGATCGCAGGCTTCGTGCTGGCGGAACTGGGTCACCTGCCGCGACCGGCCGAGCATTTCGTCTGGCGCGACCACCGGTTCGAGGTCATCGACATGGACGGCCGCCGGATCGACAAGGTCCTGATCGTACCGCCGATGCAGCGCTTCGAGGAGGACGAGGCCTGACCCGCTCGGCCGCGGTCCGATCCGCCGGATCGGTGCGGCGGGCCGGCTCCGCAGGTGCGGTCAAGCGCTCAGGGGAACGTCGTCCAGCTTCCGCACGTCCAGGACGGTGAAGCCGTCATCCGCGGGGTAACGGCGCTCCACCCGCTGGCGCGCCCGCGCGGCGGAGGACTCCCAGACCATGAAATCCAAATCGGCCCCGCCCTCACCGTGCACGACCGTGATGGCCCAGGGCACGTCGCGGCCGACGACCCGGCGTTCCGACAGGGTGACGAGCAGGCGGGTGGTCCCCTTGGCCTCTTCCAGCCGGCGCTGTGCCGCCCGCACCCTCTGTTCGGCCTCCGCGCGCCGCCGCAGCTCCTTCGTCCAATGACGCCGAATGGCAAGGGAATCCCTTGCCAGCCTGCGGACATGCCCGCTGGCCGCGCGTGCGCGCCGACGCAGGCCGTTCAAACTGTCCGGCCCCCTGTTGACCATCCGATCAATGCTCCACGCGACCCGGCACACGGCAAGAACCAGGCAAAGCCACCCCACGGCGATGAAGGTGGCATCGTTGGTCATGCCGCAAGTCTTGACGCGGGTTGCCGGAAGAATGGTCGGGCGGCCCGAACCGCGTCGCGCAGGACGGGATGCGCTTCGGCGAGATCGAGCACGTCGAACCCCATCGACATCGGGAACACGCTTTCGACCCGCTGCTTTGCGGTCCGCCGGTCGGCCGCCTGGACCAGAACGGTTTGGGATCGCGACCACGCGGCGTCGAACATCGAATGGTCCATGCCGCGGCTGAGGCTGATGTTGACTTGGCGGTTGACCATCGTGACCGCCCAAATCCCCTCGCCGGTGTCCTCCCCAAACCACCCCACGACGCGTACCTGCCGCAGTCCGCTCGGCAGTTCGCGGCAGGTGCGGTCGAGGCGGACGATCTCGCGGTCGAGGCTCCGGATCTCGCGGGCCAAAGCCTCGATCTCAAAACGCCTGTCCTCGATGCGTTTGTGGAAGGCGGCGACGAACCGGGGGCAGAGCCGGAGAACCCGGTGGTCCCGGTCCACCCTCATCCGCCGCACATATGCCTGCTCGACGAACCCGGCAATGGGGCCGGTCGCACCGACCAGCACGATTGCACCGAGAATAAGGAGCAGGCCGAGGATCATTCCCTCAGAGTGATCTCACCCATATCGAAAGTAAACAACCCTTAACCATTCGCAGAGGTTGTAACCACTTGGTGGCTGGGCAAAGTCTGCCGCCCGGACCATCGGCGGGCTACTCGGAAATCCCGTTCCGAGGAATGCGGACATCCCGGTGGACCGAGGCACTGAGGAGAACCCCGCATCCCAGGAGCAGCGTCAGCATGGCCGTGCCGCCGTACGACACGAGCGGCAGCGGAATGCCCACCACCGGGATCAGGCCGGTGACCATGGCGACGTTCACGCATACGTAAAGGAAGAACGAGGTGGTGAGGCCGATCGCCACCAGCCGGGCGAACTGGGAGCGCCCCGACAGCGCGATCACGACCCCGTACACCAACAAAAGCAGGTAGAGGCCGAGCAGCGCCAAGCCTCCGACCATGCCGAATTCCTCGGACAGCACGACGAAAATGAAGTCGGTGTGCTTTTCGGGCAGGAACATGAGCTGGCTTTGGCTGCCCTGCCCGAAGCCCTTTCCGAACAGCCCGCCGGAGCCGAGCGCAATCTTCGACTGGATGATGTTGTACCCGGCACCGAGCGGATCGGCTTCCGGGTCCAGGAACGTGTAGACCCGGCGCTTCTGGTAATCGTGCATGAATTCCCAGCCGACCGGAATCGCCCCGAGCCCGCCGCAAATCACCACCGCGAACTTCCAGAGACGGACGCCGGCGGCGAAAAAGATGGCACCGCTTCCCAGCAGCAGCAGCGTCGCCGTTCCCAGGTTCGGCTGCAGCAGGACCAGACCCACCGGCACCAGCACCAGGATGAGCGGTGGAACCAGGACCAGGGGGCGGCGCACCTGCTCGAGCGTCAAACCGTGGAAATAGCGGGCCAGGACCAGAACCAGGGCGATCTTCATCAGCTCCGAGGGCTGGAGCACGAAGAAGCCCAGATCGATCCAGCGTTGGGCCCCCATGCCGATGCGCCCCATCGCCTCGACGATCACCAGCAGCACAAGGACCACGCCATAGATCGCGTAGGCCGCCCGCATGTAGAGGCGAATGTCGATGAGCGCGGCCACCAGCATCAGGGCGAACCCTGGCAGGGACCGCACCAGCTGCCGCCCGGCCCAGGGATCCCAGGACTCGCCGCCCGCCGAATACAGCATCGCCACGCCGACCGCGGCGATGGCGCAGATCAGCAGCACCAGGCCCCAGTTCACGAGCCGGAGCTTCTGGCGGATCGTCAGGCGGGTCTCTTCGGACCGGTTGAGACCGGTGAGGGCCATGGCAGCGCCATCATGGTTACCACAGATGTCTAGCACCTCGCCGCCTCCGCGGTCGAGTGCAACGGATCCGACGCGGCCGCGCGGCCGTCGCGTCCCCGGTGCGCTCCATCCCCGGCGGACGGTGACCAAAGGGGTATGGCCGGCGGGATAGGGGCCATGAGGCCCGCCCGGGCGTGTTCAATGCCTGGAACCATTCCGGTCCCTCCGCCGCGATGGGGCCGGCCGCAGGAGACCCCCCCCATGCGCAGCCGCTTCGTCGCCGTGGCCTTGTGTCTGCCCGTTTCCGCGATGGCCACCCTATGCGCCGATATGCCTCCGGCCATGGCCGAGGACATGTCCGTGGACGTGGAATTGGCGCTGGCGGTGGACGTGTCCGGCAGCGTGGACGAGGAAGAGGCGCGATTGCAGCGCGAAGGCTACATCGCCGCCATCACCGACCCGGAGGTGCTGGACGCGATCCGTGGCGGCACCATCGGCCGGATCGCGGTGGCGTATTTCGAGTGGTCCGGCGACTCCTACCAACGTGTCGTCGCGTCCTGGACATTGATCCAGGACGAGCAGTCGGCCGGGACCTTCGCTTCGACCCTCGCGGAGGCCCCCTACGTCACCGGCCGCTGGACATCGCTCTCCGGGGGCATCGATTTCGCCGCAACCCTGATGGAGGGCAATGGCTACGAAGGCTTGCGCCGCGTCATCGACGTTTCCGGCGACGGCTACAACAACAGTGGCCGCCCGGTCACCATGGCCCGCGACGACGCCGTGGCCCGCGGGATCACCATCAACGGGCTGCCGATCCTGAACGATCGCCCGAACCCCTGGGGTGGGCAGCCGCCCATGGACCTGGACAAATACTTCGAGGAGAACGTGATCGGGGGGCCCGGCGCCTTCATCGTGCCCGCCCGCGATTTCCGTGACTTCGGGCGGGCGATCCGGGCGAAGCTGATTCGCGAGATCGCGAACCTCGTCCGCACCCCGGCCCCGCACCTCGCGCAGGCACCCTGATGGGCGGTGTGCCGACGGGCAGGCCAATGGGGGGCCCATGCCGCCCGGGGCGACGCGCCCCCCCTAGTCCAGCACCTCGTCCGGGTAGACGCCCCAAACCTCCTGGCGGGTGAGCCAGCCACGGCGCCCCCCGGCCTCAACCTCGCACCACTCGGCCTTGCAGCGGCGCAGGCGTGCGACGACGCCCGGTTCGGCACGGGCCACGGGCGCCGCCGTCGGCGAGGCGGACGCGCGCAATGTCCGGATCTCGCCCACGACGATCACGGTGCGCCGCTTGCCGCCGGAGAGCAGGGATTGGTGGACCCAGCCCTCGGTGCCCTCGATGTCGCGGATCCGGCGCCACGTGTCGAACTCGGCCGTGATCTCCACCGGCAGGTCCCGGCGGCGGAACACCCATTCCACCGGATAGCGGGGTCCGGGCCCCGCCCGAAGGTTGACCTCCTCGGCCCGCAGCACGACGAAGCGCGGGATCGGCAGTCCGGTACCGGCGGGAACGCCGGGTGCCACCTGCTGGCGCCCCCCCGCGACATCCTGCGCGACCGCCGGCATGCACGCGAGCAAGACGGCGACGCCAAACCCGGCCGCAACGACCCCCCCCGCGGCAAGCCTTGCCGCGACGACCAGTCCGGCCATTCCGCTGCGCCACGCGCCCCGCATCGACCTGCCCCGAAGTAAAAGACCGAACGGAGTATCTGGGCTCAGCCGACCGGGTCAAGTCGTCGGCGTCCTGGTCTTCAAGACGTCCCAGTCCCAACAGTCCGGGATCCAGCACATTCGGGAACCGTACCCGCCCACGCCGGGCGCCCCCGAATGACAGACCGGGCCCCGCCGCCCCGCGAGCCGCACGGATCCGCCATGACCGATCGCCGGAAACCCGTCGTCGTCGTCACCCGCCAGCTGCCGGACGTGATCGAGACGCGCATGATGGAGCTGTTCGACACGCGGCTGAACCACGACGACCGGCGGATGTCCGCCGCGGAGTTGGCCGAGGCGGTGCGGACGGCGGACGTGCTGGTCCCCACCGTGACCGACCGGATCGATGCTCCGCTGCTGGACCAGGCAGGCCCGCGGCTGAAACTGGTGGCGTCCTTCGGCACCGGCGTCGACCACATCGACCTGCGCGCGGCGCGGGCCCGCGGGATCGCTGTCACCAACACGCCGGGCGTGCTGACCGAGGACACGGCGGACATGACCATGGCGCTGATCCTGGCGGTCGCCCGCCGCATGGGCGAAGGCGAACGGCTGGTGCGTGCGGGCACTTGGCAGGGCTGGGGGCCGACGACGATGCTCGGCCAGCGCATCTGGGGCAAGCGGCTCGGGATCATCGGGCTGGGCCGAATCGGCCGGGCGGTGGCGCGGCGTGCGCGGGCCTTCGGCATGTCCATCCACTACCACAACCGCCGCCGCGTCCATCCCGAGGTGGAGGCCGAGCTGGAGGCAACCTATTGGGAGAGCCTGGACCAGATGCTCGCCCGCATGGACGTGGTGTCCATCAACTGCCCCCACACCCCGGCCACCTACCACCTGCTGAACGCCCGCCGCCTCAAGCTCCTGCGGCCGCATGTGGTGGTCGTGAACACGTCGCGCGGCGAGGTGGTGGACGAGGCGGCGCTGGCCCGCATGCTGCAGAAGGGCGAACTGGCCGGCGCCGGCCTGGACGTCTACGAGCGGGAGCCGGCCGTCAATCCGAAGCTGTTGGGGCTGGAGAACGTCATGCTGCTGCCGCACATGGGGTCGGCCACCATCGAGGGCCGCATCGGCATGGGCGAGCGGGTGATCGTCAACATCCGCAGCTTCTGGGACGGCCACAGCCCGCCCGACCGCGTGATCGGAACGGAGTTCTAAGGCCGCCGAGCACATGTATTCATGTGCCCGGCCAGGTTCCTCATGCGCCGGCGCTCCTGTGGAGCTTGGCCCGCGCCAGCGGCCTACGCCAAGGCCTACAGCGGCGCGTGCCGTGCCTGCGAACCGCGTTCGATGGCGGCGGCGATCAGCCGGTCGATGCCCAGTCCGTCCCGGATCAGTTCCAGGAACCGCAACTCCTCGCGCGTTGCCCTGGGATCGGCAAGCACGATGTCGCACGCCAGCGCGTACGCCGTCTCGCTGAGCCTTTCGGGAAGCGCGCTGCGGATCCGGCTGATCACCGTCTTCAGGCCATCGGCATCGGCGAGGATTTCGCGGCATTCCCGGGCGATTGCCGGAAGCTGGTCCACATCGAAGCCCCGGAAGACCTGAAGCTGGCGGGCGTTCTCGCCGATCGTCCGCATTTCCGCGTCCGTCATGTTCCCGTCGGCAGCCGACACGAGAACCATGGTCCAGATCAGGGCGCGGTGGGCATCGACGATCATCGGGCAGGCTCCAATAGGACGGCGGGCGGAGTTGTGTGCCGGGGGCGGACGCCGGGGTCAAGCACCCGTTCGGCGGGAAAACACCCGACGGACGGGATCGGGGCCGCGCTCGACAGGTCCGGGCGACGTCCTTAATGTCGCGCCCTCCATGTCGATCGTCCTCAACGTCGTCCTCCCGGTCTTCGGGATCATCCTGGCCGGGGTCGTGATGGGCCGCACCCGCCTGCTGGGCGACGGGGCATCGGACGCGCTCAACCGCTTCGTCTACTGGGCCGCCCTTCCACCCGTCGTGTTCCTGGGGACCGCGCGCACCCCCATCGTCGAATTCCTGAACTGGCCGTTCCTGGGCACCTTCGTGGGCGGCATGCTGGCCGTCTACGCCATGGCCGCCGTGTCCGCGGCGGTGCTGCACCGCAGCCGCCCGGACGTGGCGAGCCTACAGGCGCTGAACGCCTGCTTCTCGAACACCGGCTACATGGGGATTCCCCTGTTCCTGGCGGCCTTCGGCCCCGACCGCATCGCCCCCGCCATCCTGGCGACGGTCATGATGAGCACCCTCATGGTCGGACTGGCGGTCGTCGTGCTCGAACTGGTGGGCAGCACCGGCAAGGGTGCGATTCGGGCCCTGGCCGGTGTGGCGGCCGCGCTGGCCCGCAATCCGCTGGTGGTCCTGCCCGTCCTGGGCCTGGCCCTGTCCGCCGCCGAAATTCCGCTTCCCACCGCGCTGGTCACCTTCTGCCAGCTTTTGGGCAGCGCCGCCGGGCCATGCGCCCTGTTCGCGATCGGCTTGTTCCTGGCTGGCCGCCCGCTTTCGGGACAGGTGGGCGAAGTCGGCTGGATCACGGTCCTGAAGCTGGTGGTGCAACCGGTCCTCACCTGGGTGCTGGGCCGGCACGTGTTCGGTTTGGCCGCCGATTGGCTGGCCGCCGCGGTGGTGCTGGCCGCCCTGCCGACCGGCAGCCTGACGTTCGTGGTCGCGCAGCAGTACCGGATCTATGTCGAGCGGACCTCGACCGTGATCCTGGTCACGACCATCCTGTCGGTCGTCACCTTGTCCGTCGTCCTGGCCCTGTTCCCGCCATGACCGCCGCCGCACCGTCGGCGCTCCTCGGCAGGCCACCCGCCCGACGCACCATCGACGCGTTGCGCAGCGTGCGGTGGCACAGCTCGCACGGCAGCCACTCGCCGCGCTTGCCACCGGGCAGGTGTTCGGGGCACTGCGCCCGCACCGGCCGGATCGCCGCGACGGTTGCCATCGCAGCGAGGGCGAAACCGCCCCCTGCCCCGTAAAGCCGCCTTTCGGGTTCCAAATCAGCCGGGGAGCGGAATCCCCCCTTCAAGGGCGGTGGGATCGAGGAAGCTGCGCGTGGCCCGCACCGCCTCGGCCAACCCCACCCGCTCGATCGCCACGCCTTCGGGGAAGGCGCCGCCCAGACGGCTCGGCATCATCGGGTCCAGCAGGACGAAAACGCCCATGTCGTCGGACCGCCGGACCAAGCGGCCGAAGGCCTGCCGCAGCCGCAGGCGGGTGATCATGTCGTCGTAGCGCCTCCGCCCGAACGCCTCGCGCCGGGCACGGTGCAGGATGTCGGGCCGCGGCCAGGGCACGCGGTCGAACACGATCAGCCGCAGCGAGCGGCCGGGCACGTCCACCCCGTCGCGCACCGCGTCCGTGCCCAGAAGGCAGGCGTTCTCCTCGGCCCGGAAGATGTCCACCAGCGTCGCCACGTCCAGCCCGTCCAGGTGCTGGGCCAGCAACGGGATGCCCACCTCGTCCAGGCGGGCCGCGATCCGTTCGTGCACGGCCTTCAGGCGGCTGACCGCGGTGAACAGGCCGAGGCCCCCCCCTCCGGCGGCCAGGAACAGCTCGCGGTAGGCGGCGGCCACCTGGTCCAGGTCGTCCTTGCGCACGTCGTTCACCACGAAGACGCGGGTGCGCGACGTGTAGTCGAAGGGCGACGGAACCGCCACCCGCATGGCCCGCACCGGCAGGTGCACGGCGCCGGTGCGGACCTCGGCCGTGCGCCAATCCTGCTCCACTTCGCCGGTCCCGTCGGTCAGCGTGGCCGACGTCACCAGCATGCCGTGCGCCTGCGCCCCCACGGTCGAGGCGAAGGGCTGCATCGGATCGACCCAGTGCCGGTACATGCCGACGTCCACGTCGCGGCCGTCCTGCCGCTCGATCCCGAACCAATCCACCACATAGCCGGGGGTCTCCGCCGTCAACGACCCCAGCATGCCCCGCCAGCCGGCCAGCACCATCTCGCCACGCAGCCGCATCCCGCGGCACACCGCCTCGATCCGGCGCCGGGTTTCGCTGTCCAGTTCGGCCGCCGCATCGTCCAGGCGGGCCGCCAGACGGCGGCCCAGGGCCTGCAACGGCTCCAGGATGCGGGCGAACGCCGCGTCGAGGGCGGCGGCGGCCTCCAGCACCTCGTCCAGCGGCGGCTTGGCCTCGGTTTCCAGGCTGTACGGGCTGTCGGGCCCCTGCGCGCGGGCCAGCACCTGCGTCCGCACCCCGGCCAGGAACTCCTCGCACGGGCCGTGGGGGCCCAGCAGCGGATCCGCCGTGGCCACCCGCTGCTGCCAGCCGTCGCCCGGCAGCACGCGCGCCGACAGCACGACGTCCTCCAGCAGGGCGAGCGCCTCGTCGTCGTCGGCCACCAGATCCTCGACCCGGCGCTTCAGCCCCCGCGCGCGGCCGGACCGCCCCTCGGCGCCCAGAAGCCAGCGGCGGAGCTCCGCCGCCTCCAGTCCGGTGAGATGGGCGGAAAAGGCGTTGTCGGCCGCATCGAAGAGGTGGTGTCCCTCGTCGAACACATAGCGGGTCGGCAGCCGCCCGTCGTCCTCGCCCCCGCCCAGCGCCGCCTGCACCATCACAAGGGCGTGGTTCGCGATGACGATGCGGGCGCGCCGGGCCCGGCGGACGCTGCGTTCGATGAAGCAGCGGTCGTAATGCGGGCAGGCACTGTGGATGCACTCGCCCCGGCGGTCCGCCAGGCCCAGTGTCCGACCGCGGCCCAACAGGTCCACCAGCCAGCCCGGGAAGTCCCCGCCCTGCATGTCGCCGTCGCGGGTGGCCGCCGCCCAGCGCGCGACCAGGCCCAGCGCGGTGGCGTACTGGGGTGCGGTCTGCGCCAGCCGCACCGCATCCTCGAAATTCAGCAGGCACAGGTAGTTCTCGCGCCCCTTGCGCACCACCACGTGCCGTTCCTTGACGACGGGATCCGGATACAGCCGGTCGAGTTCGCCATCGATCTGGTGCTGGAGGTTGCGCGTGTACGTGGAGACCCAGACGGCGCCGCCGTTCTTCTCGGCCCACAGGGTGGCCGGGGCCAAATAGCCCAAGGTTTTGCCCACGCCCGTCCCGGCCTCGGCCAGGACCAGGTTCGGGGTCCCGGGGGCGTTGCGCGGGACGAAGGCGGCGCTTGCGGCGCTGGCGTAGTCCGCCTGCTGGGGCCGGGGCTCCGCCCGCTTGCCGGGGACGTGGGCACCGACGAGGTCGGCAAGCCGCCGGCGGGACTCGTTGGGCCCGACCGGGACTTGGCCGGGCGGTGGTTCGGGCGCGTGCTCCGACCACTCCGGCAGCCGCTCCCACACGTGCAGAGCACCGCGCGGCCGGGCCGTGGGGCCGTCCGGGGCGCCGAGGGCCGCCAGCACCATCGGTGCCCACGGCCAACCGGGGATGGCCGGGGCGGGGATGGCCGGGGCGGGGATGGCCGGGGCGATCCCGGACTCCGGATGCGGCGCACCCAGGCCACGGCCCATCACCCAGGCGATGGCGACGGGATCGGATTTCTCCTCCGGTGCCGGGGCCGCAAGATCGGCCAGAAGCCGCTCGGCCGCCTCGACCAGGACCGTGGCGGCCGACTCCAGGTCCGCCGGGGGAACGAGGCCCAGCGCGTCGGCGAGGCCCCGGGGGGTTGGAACGCAGAATCGGGCGGGATGGACGAAGGCGAACAGCTCCAGCACATCCCAGGCGCGCAGGGTTTCGCGCTCCAGCCCTAAGCGGCGCGCCACGGCACGGGCGTGGCAGACGATGGCCCCCCGCCGGGCGACCACCTCGGCGGCCGTGTCCAGATCCAGCGTTTCGAGCTCGCCGTCGGGATGGAACAGGACCGCACGCCGGGTCGCCAGGACCAGCGCGGGCGCATCGGGCAGCACCAGCCGCGGCGCGACGGGACGGTCGGCGAAGCGGTGGGCGGCGGACCGGGGAGCGCCGGGCTCGTGGATGGCGGGTGGGTGGACAGCCATGGTCCCGCCACTGTAGCCGGTCGCCAACCTGTACGGAACGCGAACAAGCGCCGCGAGCCCGCGGACGCCTGCCAACCGTCAGGAAAGGCGGCCGTCAGGAAAGCGGGCCGTCAGGAAAGCGGGCCGTCAGGAAAGGCGGCCGTCAGGAAAGCGGGCGGCGCTCCGGGGCTTGGCCGGGCAGCGTCTGCCGGCACGCCTCCAGAATGTTGCCCACGGCAACCCGTTCGCTTTCGTCCATGGTCAACCCCCAGCGCGCCTTGATCAGCACCCAGTCCGCCACATAGGGGCAGCGGTGGGCGGGATTGGGGGGCAGCCACTCCTCCGGCCCTTTGGCCCCCTTCGAACGGTTCTGCTCCGCCGAGACGGCCCGCAGCGTGCGCCAGTCGGACAGGTCGTTGGCATAGGCGGTGCGGCGGTCGCGGTCCCACGCGTACCCGCCGCTCTGGTGCGCCTCCTCCAACGGGACCATGTGGTCCACGTCGAGGTCCTCGGGGCTGGTGAAGACGTCGCCGGTGTACGGGTCGGGCCACCGGCCGGAGACGATGCGGCAGCGGTCCCGCGACCGCCGGGTCAGTTCGGCGGAGTCGCGGATCAACACCGCCTCGCGGACGTTCAGGCAGCCCTCCACGTCCTGCCAGTGGGGCCAGTCGCTGCGGTTGTAATCGGCATCCCGCTCGCGCGCGACCTTGATGCGGGCCAGCGCCGCATCCACGGCGGCGAAGTCGACCCGCTCGGCACCGGCGACGGGCGGGAGGGGCGGGCCGAACAGCTCGCTGTACACCCGCTGGATCAGCAGGCTCGCCTCGGTCGGGAGCCACCCGGCCCGATCCAGCGCGCTGCCGACCAGGACGAGGGCCAGGACGGCCAGCGTCGACAGGCGCGCGGCGCCGTTCAACCGGCCTCCGGTGCGGACCCGGCGGGATGGGCCGCCGTACCCCCGCCCCGGGGACCGGCCAGAACGACGAGGACGTCTTGATGCCATGCGGCCACCTTATCGACGACGTCATCCCAACCGGTCAACGCGCAGGACGGATGTTCGGCCTAGAAAATGGGAGGTTGCAGGCCTTCGGCGGCGATCACCGCCTGCACCGCCGGACGCGCGGCGATCCGCTCGGCATGCCTGGCGATCTGGGGACGCGACCGGGGCGGCCGCGGCAGGTTGCGCCCCCAGCGGGTGAGCATGAACAGTTGCAGGTCGGCGGGGGAGAACGTGTCGCCCAGCAGATAGGGGCCGTCACCCAATTCGGCCGCGACGCGGTCGAACACGCCCTCCATGCGCTCCGCCAGGGCCGCCTTCACCATCGGCCCGCCGTCCGGATCCTTGGTCACGCGCTCCGGCCGGACCATGTACACGAAGTCCACCTGGGGCGCGGTCGCCAGATAGAACATCCACTTGTACATATGCGCGCGCTTGGCCGACCCCGGCGGCGGTGCCAAACCCGACTCCGGATGCGCATCGCACAAATGCAGGACGATGGCGCCGCTTTCGTACAGAACGCCGCCGTCACCGTCCACCAGTGCCGGCACCCGGCCATGCGGGTTCAACTTCAGGTATTCGGGATCCCAGTGCTCGCCCTTCGCCAGGTCCACGCGGCGCAGCTCGAACGGCACGGCGAGTTCGCGCAGCACCATGTGCGGCAGCATGCTGGTTGCGCCGGGCATGTAGTAAAGCGTGTACATGGGCCTCCCTCCCCTGGGGGTGCGTCTGGTTGAATGGCACACCCCATAACAAACGAGAGGTTGGGCGGCCACCCGTATCGGTGCCCGCGGCCACCGGCCTCCGGTTGACGCTGCCCCGGTCGGGCCGTAACGTCCGCGGCCTTCGAAGGAGGATCCGAGAGATGACGAGCGAGCGGGAACTGGCGCTCCAGGCGAAGGCATGGCCGTTCGAGGAGGCGCGCAAGCTGGTGGCGCGCTTTGCCAAAGCGCCGCCCGCCAAGGGCTATGTCCTGTTCGAGACCGGCTACGGCCCCTCGGGCCTGCCGCACATCGGCACCTTCGGCGAAGTGGCGCGCACCACCATGGTCCGCCAGGCGTTCCAGCGCATGTCGGACCTGCCGACCCGGCTGTTCGCCTTCTCCGACGACATGGACGGGTTGCGCAAGGTCCCGGACAACATCCCCAACCCGGACATGGTGCGCCAGCACCTGGGCAAGCCGCTGACCAAGGTGCCCGACCCGTTCGGCACCCATGAAAGCTTCGGCCACCACAACAATGCGCGCCTGCGCGCCTTCCTGGACCAGTTCGGTTTCGACTACGAGTTCCAGTCGGCGACCGACTGGTACACGTCCGGCCGCTTCGACCCCGTGCTGCGGCGGGTGCTGGAGCGCTACGACGAGGTGATGGCGGTGATGCTGCCGACCCTCGGGGCGGAGCGCCAGCAGACCTACAGCCCGTTCCTGCCGGTGTCGCCGAAGACGGGCCGGGTGCTGCAGGTGCCGATCCTGGAGCGCGACGTCGATGCCGGCACCATCGTCTTCGAGGACGAGGACGGCACCAAGGTCGAGGTGCCGGTCACGGGCGGCCACTGCAAGCTGCAATGGAAGCCGGACTGGGGCATGCGCTGGGCGGCGCTGGGTGTGGACTACGAGATGTCGGGCAAGGACCTGATCCCGTCGGTCGATCTCGCGTCCAAGATCTGCCGGATCCTCGGCTGCCAGCCACCCGAAGGGTTCAACTACGAACTGTTCCTGGACGAGGACGGCCAGAAGATCTCCAAGTCCAAGGGCAACGGCCTGACCATGGAGGACTGGCTGCGCTACGGCCCGCCGGACAGTCTGGCGCTGTACATGTTCCAGAAGCCGCGGGCGGCCAAGCGGCTGTTCTTCGACGTGATCCCGCGCGCGGTGGACGAGTACCTGACCTTCGCGGAGAAGTTCCCGCAGGAGGCCGAGGACAAGCGCCTGGAAAACCCGGTCTGGCACATCCACAACGGCCGGCTGCCGAACAGCCTGGGCCAGCGGGACGGGCTGACCTACGGGATCCTTCTGAACCTGGCCGGGGTCGCGGCCGCCGAGACCAAGCAGGCCATGTGGGGCTTCATCACCCGGTACGCGCCGGGCCTGACGCCGGAAACGGCCCCCTATCTGGACCGGCTGGTGGGCTATGCCCTGAACTACTACCAGGACTTCGTGAAACCCGCGAAGACCTACCGGGCGCCCACCGACATGGAACGGGCGGCGCTGGAGGAGCTGTCGGCCGAGCTGTCGAAGATGCCGGACGCCGACGCCGAGACCCTGCAAACCCTGGTCTACGAGATCGGCAAGCGCCACCCGTTCCCCGAACTGCGGGCGTGGTTCCAGTCGCTGTACGAGACGCTTCTGGGCCAGTCGACCGGGCCGCGCATGGGCTCGTTCATCGCCCTGTACGGGGTCGGGGAGACGCGGGCCCTGATCACACGGGCGCTGGCGGGTGAGTTGGCGGCGGCCTAGAGCACGGCTCGATCCGCTTGTTTGATTGAGACAGTCCCACTCAGGTGGAACCGCCTGAGTGGGACTGTCTCTAGGGCCGCCGCTCCTTGGGGCCGTCAGCCGACCACGCGCATCAGCAGGAAGGCCACCGCCGCCGCCATCGCGGCGAGGTCGAAGCCGTTGGGGAACTGGCCCCAGAACACCGCCGGGTCCAGGCGCGGGAACCATTCCTCGTCGCCCAACAGGTCGTCGCTGTCGGTGATCTGCGCCAGACCGCGGGCGAATTCCACCGCGGCCAGGCAGACGTAGCAGAACTTGATGCAGTCCACGAACAGGCTGTGGACGCCGCCCATGGCGACGACAAGCTCCGGATCCGCGGTGAGCCAGACGCCGAGCCCCGCGGCCAAGCCGGCGAGACCGGGCGGAACGAGCGCCACCGCAAGGCGGCGAAGGTCGATGGGGTGGTGGGTGTGGCTGGGCGTTCGCATGCCCCCAGATGCCGCCACCCCGGTTAATGCTTGGTTGCCCGGGCTGAGACCATTCGTGGCCGAAGCATGTCCGGGCGGGCAGGACGACACTGGACCAAACGGCGGGCTGCCCTACCGCAGGGGCGGCTCCTCCAGGAATTGCCGGACGGCGGCGATCTGGTCGGGCACGTTCAACGCCGGGGCGTGGCCGCAGCCGGGCACCTCGATCAACTCCGCCCGCGTGTTTTCCTGCAACATGCGCTCGGCGATGTCGGGCAGCAGCAGGTCGCTGTCCACCCCGCGCAGCACCAGCGTCTTGCAGTCGACCGCATGCCAAGCGTCCCAGAACCGGGTGTCCTCGGGGAAGTTGATGAGCTGGCGCACGATGCGCGGGTCGTAGTGGGGCGTAAGACGGCCATCGGGCAGCCGCCGGGCCGAGGTGACGGTCAGCCGCTTCCACTGGGTGTCGGGCAGGTAGCCGTAGGGCCGGTAGACCGCCCGGAAGAAGGCCTCCAGCTCCGCCATGGTGTCGAGGACCGGCGGCGACGCGGCATAGGACAGGATCCGCTCGATGGCCGCCTGCGGCACCTCCGGCCCGATGTCGTTGACCACCAGGTGGGTGATCCGGCCCTTGAACCGGCCGCCGGCCAGCCGGATGCCAAGGGCGCCGCCCATGGACGTGCCGACCCACATCATGGCGTTGACGCCGAAGGTGGCGCACATCGCCTCGGCGATGTCGGCGTAGGTGTCGTAGCGGTACGCCTGCTCGTCGGCCGCCCACGACGACAGGCCGCGGCCGATGGTGTCGGGCACCAGCAGGCGCCAGGTGCGCGACAGGTCACGGGCCAAGGGCTCGAAGTCCGCCCCGGTCCGGGCCAACCCGTGCCAGAGCACGACGGTCTCCAGATTGCCGGCCCCCCACTCGGCAACGTGGATCTCGTGCCCGCCGGCCTTGATGAAGTGGGTCAGCGGTTCGGTCATGCGGCCCTCCCCTGGCGTAGACGCCCAACGATCCCCGTCGGAAAGAAGTAGACGGACAGGATGAACAGGATCCCGAGCCACAGCAGCCAGCGTTCGGGGTTGAACAGCTCCGGCACGACGGGCACGGCCTGCAGCGCGCCCTGCACACCGCCCATCAGCGGTTGCAGGTAGGATTGGGCCAGGATGAAGACGACCGCCCCCAGGACCGCGCCGTACATCGTTCCCATGCCGCCGATCACCACCATCAACAGGATGTTGATCATGATGGACGAGGCCAGGGTGTTGGCCGGGCCGACATAGGCGGTGGATATCGCCAGCAGCGCCCCGGCCAGGGCCGCGAACTTGGCGGCTGCGACGTTCGCGAGGGTGCGGTAGACCACGGTGCGGAAGCCGATCGCCTCGGCCCGGAAATCGTTCTCGCGGATGGCCTGGAGCACCCGGCCGAAGGGCGAATTCACGATCCGCAGCAGGACCAGGAAGCCCACCAGCGCCACCGCGAACACCAGGTAATAGGCCAGGGTGCGGCCGGTGATGCGGATGCCGAGGACCGGCTCGTTCCCGAACGGCCGGAAGGCGGGGCCCAGTTCGAACGGCAGGCGGAAACTCATCCCGTCCTCGCCGCCGGTGATGTGGAAAAGCTGGCTGACCAGGACCTCGAATGCGCTGGCCACCGCCAGCGTCACCATGGCGAAGAAGATCGCCCGCACCCGCAGGCTGAACAGCCCGACCACCAGCGCCAGGAGCCCGGCCGCCGCGATCCCCGCCACCGCCCCGATGCCGAGCCACACCCAGCTCCCCGGGTACGCTCTCAGCGCGATGGCAACGCCGTAGGCGCCGAGGCCGAAGAACATCGTGTGCGCGAACGACACGATGCCCGTGTAGCCCAACAGCAGGTCGTAGCTCGCCACCAGCAGGACGTAGCACAGGATCTGGGTTGCCACCTGATACGGCTTGGCACCCGGGAACAGGAAGGGGGCCGCGGCCAGGCACACGAAGGTTGCGACCAGCAGCAGCACCAGAAGGCGCGAGCGCGGCGTGTCGCCGGACAGGATCCAGGTCAGCACGGCGGTTCCCTCACTTCACCTTGACCACGGGGAACAGCCCCTGGGGTCGCCACAGCAGGACCGCGACCATCAGCAGGATGCTCGAGACCAGCGCCACCCGGGGTGCCAGGTAGCCCGTGTAGTTCATCATCAACCCGATCAGCAGCGCCCCGATGAAGCAGCCGCCGATCGAGCCCAGGCCGCCGATGATGACGACGATGAACACCAGGATCATCACGCCGCCGCCGATGTGCGGCGTGATCACCTCCTGGTACACCGCCCACATCACGCCGCCGAAGCCGGCCAACGCCGACCCGGCGACGAACACCGCGACGAAGAGGAGGCGGATGCGGTAGCCCAGCGCCTCCACCATCTCGCCGTTCTCGACCCCGGCCCGGATCAGCAGGCCGATGCGCGTCCGGGTGAGCACGAGCACCATGGCGGCGAAAATCACCAGCCCGATGCCCGCCGCGTAGACGCGGTAGCGCTCGACCGCGAAGTCGCCCAGCGGAATGACCCCTTTGAAGGTGCTGGGCATGGAGAGCGGAAGGGGCAGCGGGCCCCACACGGCATGGACGATCTGCTCGGCCACGATCAGCCCGCCCATGGTGATCAGGATCTGCTTCAGGTGCGCGCCGTAGACGGGCATGACGATCACGCGCTCGAAGAACCAGCCCGCGATGGATGCGACCACCACGGCCGCCGACATGGCCAGCGCCATCGCCGCCCAGTTCAGCCACGCGCTCGGCGCGCCGGTCCAGCCGGCCAGGGCCAGGAGGACGCTGACGCCGACATAGGCGCCGATGGTGATGAACGCGCCATGGCCGAAGTTCAGGACGTCCATCAGGCCGAAGACCAACGTCAGGCCCGAGGCCATGACGAAGATCATCATCCCCATGGCCAGCCCGGCGACCGTCAGGGTCAGCCAAGTGGCCGGATTGCCGATTGCCAGCAGTGCCGCGAGCACCAGCACGGGAACGATCAGGTAGGGGGCGTTGGCATCCAGCCAATCCCGGGGGCTGGTGCGTCGGGGACGCGGTGGGGCGATGGTTTCGGCCGTCATGGCTTGCCCTTCCTTCCTGGTACCGGCCTATTGGTGCTGGTCGAGGCTGAGGCCCAGCAGGCGCTGCTGCAGTGCCCGGTCCTCCGCCAGTTCGGCCATGGGGCCGCTGTGCACCACCCGACCGTCGTCCATCACGGCGACGGTGTCGCCAAGCATTCGGGCCATCTGGAAATTCTGCTCCACCAGCAGGATCGTGGTGGACATGGCCTTGAGCTGCTGGAACGCCTCGGTCAGCGCGCCGACGATCGCGGGGGCCAACCCCTTGGACGGCTCGTCCACCAGCAGCAGTTCGCGCGGCTCGACCACGGCGCGGCTGATGGCCAGCATCTGCTTCTGTCCGCCCGACAGGTTGCCGGCCGGCAGATTCCAGAACTTCCGCATGGCCGGGAACAGGTCGAAGATCCAGTCGAGCCGCTTCTCGTCCATGGGGCCGTTGCGGGCGGCCAGGACCATGTTCTCCTTCACGGTCAGGCCGGTGAAGATGCCCATGTTCTCGGGCACATAGGCGATGCCGCGGGTGCTGATCTCGGGCGTGGACAGGGTGTGGATGGCGTCGCCCTTGAAACGGAGGTCGCCCCGGCTGGCCTTCCACAGCCCCATGATGGTGCGCATGGTGGTGGTCTTGCCGGCCCCGTTCCGACCCAGCAGCATGGTCACACCGCCGCGCGGCACGTCCAGGTCCACGCCTTGCAGGATGTGGTAGCGCCCGATGTGGGTGTGGACGCCCGACAGTTGCAGCAGGGGCTCAGACATTGGCGCTCGCCCCCATGCCCAGATAGGCCTCCTGCACGATGGGCGACTGCATGACCGTGGCGGGATCGCCGTCGGCCACCAGATAGCCGTTGTGCAGCACGACGATGCGGTCGGCCAGCGAGCGCACCACGTCCATCTTGTGCTCCACCAGCAGCACGGTCCGGGTGCGGTCCTGCTTGATGGCGGTGATCAGGTCCAGGATCACCGGCACCTCGTCCACGCTCATGCCGGCCGTCGGCTCGTCGAACATGAGCACGTCCTTCTCCAGCGCGAGCATGATGGCGACCTCCAGCCGCCGCTGCCCGCCGTGGGACAGGGACGAGGCCGGCTCGTGCGCACGCGCCAGCAGGCCGACGCGGTCCAGGTAGCGTTCCGCCTCCTCCACGATCGACCGCCGGGTCGCGGCGAGGCCGAACAGGTCGAGCCCGATGCGCGAGCGGCCCTGGACGGCCAGGCGCACATTCTCGATCACGGTGAGGTTCGGGAACAGGTTGGTGAGTTGGAACGCCCGGCCGATCCCGCGGGCCGTGCGCGCCGCCGGGCCGAGGGCGGTCACGTCCTGGCCGAACAGGAGGACGGTCCCCGAGGTGGCCTTCAACTGGCCCGAGATCAGGTTGAAATAGGTGGTCTTGCCAGCGCCGTTCGGCCCCACGATGGCGGTCAGCGTGCCGCGGTGGAATCCGCACGACACGCTGTTGACCGCCACATGCCCGCCGAACCGGATGGTCAGATCCCGCGTCTCGAGGACGGGTGCGTCGCTTCCGGTCATGGCCTCGTCCGGTTGGTCCGGGTCCGTCGTATGCGTTGCGGGTTGCGTGCGGCGCGGCCGTTCCGGGCGATGCACGGGACGGCCGCGCGGTCCGCCTTACCGCGGCTTGCCCTGGTTGCGGATCGGGATCTGCATGTCCTCGATCTTCAGCTCCCGGATCAGTTCCGGAATGCCCCACTCCACGGCCGGATCGACCTTGATGCGGAAGTGGTACATGGACTGCAGCGCCTGGTGGTCCTCGGCGCGGAAGACCATCCGCCCCTTCGGCGTCTGGAACTCCATGCCGCGCATGGCCGCGATCAGCTTTTCGGTGTCGGTGCTTTGCGCCTTTTCAAGGCCGGTCACGATGGCCATGGCCGCCGAAAAGCCACCCGCGGTGAAGAAGTCGGGCGGGCTGTTGAAACGCTCGCGGTGGGTCTTCACCAGCCAGTCGTTCACCGGGTTCTTGGGGATTTCATAATAGTAGTAGGCGGCCCCTTCCAATCCGGGGCTCTCCTTGTAGGCGACCATCGCGGGCAGGATGTTGCCACCCGACGCCAGCTTGATGCCGTGGCGGCCGGGATCAAGCGCCTGCAGGCGGCCCATGGGCGATTGGCCAGCCCAGTTCACGAACAGGTACTTCTCGCCCTGCACGTTCTTCATGGCGTCCACGATGCGCTGGAACGACGCCGTGAAGTCGGTGGTGTTCTGCGGCGCGTATTCCTCGTGGATGATCTTGGCACCGGTGTTGGCGAGCGCCTCCTTGAAGGCGGCGACGCCGTCGCGGCCGAAGGCATAGTCCTGGGCCAGCGTGGCGATGAACACGCCCGGACGGCCGACCGCGACCGCGTTCGAAACCGCGTCCTGCGAACTGTTGCGGGCGGTACGGAAGATGTAACGGTTCCAGCGGTCGCCGGTGATGCTGTCGGCCACGGCGGGCTCGACGATCAGGATCTTCTGGAACTCCTCGGCGACCGGCAGCATGGCCAACGCCGTGCCCGACGAGGTCGGGCCGATGGCGATGTCGGCGTCCTCGTCACCGAACGCCTGGGCAAGCAGGGACTTACCGAGCTCCGGCCGGCCCTGGGTGTCCTTTTCGATCACCTGGATCGGGCGCCCAAGCACCTTCATGGTGCCCTTGGTCGCGTACTCGAACCCCAGCATCAGGCCCTGCTGGGTCTGCTTGGCGTACGCCTCCAGCGGACCCGTGCGGTCGTACACGTGGGCGATCTTGATGGGTTGCTGCGCGACGGCGGGCCCGGCGGCAAGCCAGGCCGCGGTCGCCGCGAGGGTAAGCAGCGTGCGGCGCTTCATGGTCGCTTTCATCTCCCTGCACATAACCGCCGCATTCCTTACCGGCGGCTTCGCGCGGAAGAGCAGCAAAACCCGTGCCACATCCGGGCGCAGGCATTCCAACGCCTTGCGGATCCGGCAGCAGCACCCGACTGTCCGCCCAGCCGGACACGGACCCGCCGCGAGGAAAAATTTTCCTTCCACTTCAGAGGCTTGGGAAGCGTGTCCGGGTTCCCGGACAGAATGCCGCCATGTCCGGGTTCCCGGACATGGGACAGCCCTACCCGGCCCGCTTCTCTTCCAAAAGACCGAGGGCGCCGAGTTTCTCGTAGAACTGGGCGCGGCTGATCCCGAGCAGTCGGGCCGCCTGCAGCTTCACGCCGCCCGCCGCCGCGAGCGCGGCCAGGATCGCCGCCCGTTCCGCCTCGGCCAGGGTCTCGCGCAAGGGCCGGAGGCCGCCCGGCCCGGCCGCTGCCGGAGCCTCCGGCGGGAACGCCGGGGCGACGGCCGGCAGCAACCCATTCAGATGGGCCGGCGCGATCCGGTCGGCATCGCCCGCGGCAACCGCGGCCTGTTCGAGGACGTTGCGCAGTTCGCGGACGTTGCCGGGCCAGTCGTGCGCCGCCAGCCGCGCCAGCACACCGGCATCCACTTCCCGCGGGCCGCCTTCGCGGGCCGACCGTTCGGCCAGAAGGACATCGACAAGCTGCGCCAAGTCCTCGCGCCGGTCGCGCAGGGGCGGCAGGAGCAACGGCAGGACGCTCAGGCGGTAGTAGAGATCCGCCCGGAAGGTGCCGGCGGCGGCCATGGCCTTGAGGTCGCGGCTGGTGGCGGCGATCACCCGTACGTCCACCGGCACCAGCCGGTCGGAGCCGAGCGGCTCCACCTCCTGCTCCTCCAGAACGCGCAACAGCTTCGGCTGGAGGGCGAGCGGCATGTCGCCCACCTCGTCCAGGAACAGGGTGCCACCGTCCGCGAGCTGCATCTTGCCCGTGCGTCCGCGCTTGTCGGCGCCGGTGTAGGCGCCGGGGGCGACGCCAAACAGTTCGGCCTCCAGCAGGGTTTCCGGGATGGCCGCCATGTTGACGCGCACCATCGGCCGGGCCGACCTGGGGCTTGCGTCGTGGATGGCGTGGGCCAGCAGTTCCTTGCCGGTGCCGGTCTCCCCCAGCAGGAGCACCGGCCGGTCGGTTTCGGCCGCGCGGCGGGCGTGGCGCTTCAGGGTCAGGACCGGCGCCGACGAGCCGACGAAATCATCGAACCGGTATTTGGAGGCACGGCTTTCCGCGAGCGCCCGGCGGGCGGTCTCCAAATCCCGTTGCATGCCCTGGAATTTCGAGACCAGCGGCTTCAATGCCTGCAGCCGGTCGAACAGGATCACACCCATGGCGCCGACGACGCGGCCGGCATCGTCGGTCAGCGGAATGCGGCTGACCGTGAGCTGCCGCTGCCCCAGCACGAAGATGTCCAGAAGCTCCGGCTGCCCGGTCTCGACCACCTGACGCAGGCGGCTGCCCGGCACGACCTCCTCCACCGGCTGGCCCTCGACCGGGTCGAGGCCGTTCCACCCCAGGATCGCCTTGAACTTCTCGTTCATCCAGACGATCCGGCCGGACCGGTCGATGGCGAAAGCGCCTTCGTACAGGCGGTCGAACGTGTCGGCGAGCGTCCGCGCCGCCTGACGACGGATTTCGGCCTCGTACGTGGCTGCGGATGTTTGCTTCAAGCCTACCCCCTGTCCCCGCAAGGCTAAGGGAGCGGGCAGGCCGCCCGCAAGCGGCGAGGGGTGCGTACCGACGAACGGTCAGCCGTGCAGGGCGGCCTTGGGCAGCATCGCGTGCACGCCCTTGTTCTGGTTGACCACCTGCGTGATCCGGAGATCACAGGCCAGACTGCACAGCATGTAGGCTTGCGCCGCCGACAGGTTGGACCGGCCGCGGATCAGCGCGATCATGTCGCGCAGGGCGGCCACCATGGCGTTGTCCAGGTCCGGGTCGAAGGCCATGGTGATGAAGTGGGTGCGCGTCTCCGCCCGCGGCCAGTCCAGGGGCTGGCCCTTGCGGACATGGAATTCGAAGGTGCCGACCAGGCCGGTTTCGATGGCCGTCAGGTTCACCTCGCCGTCCCCCTGCACCGCATGGCCGTCCCCGGCGGAGAACAGCGCGCCGGGGACGTGGACCGGCAGGTAAAGCGTGGCCCCCGGCCCCAGTTCCTTGTTGTCCAGGTTGCCGCCGTGCCGACGGGGGGCGATGGACGTGATTTCACGCCAGGCCGGCGGTGGCGCCACCCCCATGACGCCGAAAAAAGGCCGCAGCGGCAGGTCGACACCCCAGGGCATGCGCGATGTCATGTTTGCGCGGTCGATGGGGAGATGGACCTGGTGCCATTCGTCGAAGTCGTCCGGCAGCGCCCCGCCCAGCGGCCGCGATGCGTTGTACCCCCAGTCCCAGGCCAATTGGACGTCCAGGATGCGGACCTCCAGCGTATCGCCCGGCTCCGCCCCCTCGATCGCGACCGGGCCGGTCAGGATGTGGCCGGGACCGGGCGGCAGCTCGGCATGAATCCGGCGCAATGCCTCCGGCACCTCGAACGGTGGGCCCGGCATGTTCGCCGGTGTCCCCGAAACGCTGTCGAGTGTGACCTGGTCGCCCGGACGGACGGTCAGGACGGGCTTGTGGCGGGCATCGAAGGTGCCCCAATGGACCGTTGCCGGTCCGGCCTCGAGCCGATGTGCCACCATGGGGTTCCGCTCCCGTTCAGCCCACCGCGGCCGGAGCCGCCCGGCGCGACAGGAAGCGGGCGAGCAACAGGCTGCACCCGACCAGCGCCAGGATGCCCAACAGCATGACCTGGACCGACTTGGCGACGCTGCCGAACATCGCCTCCATCGCCTCGCCGAACAGATACCCGACCCCGACGAAGGTCCAGGCCCAGACGCCGGCGGCGACGAAGTTCAGGAGAGCGAAACGCGCCCAGCCGATGCCGGTCATGCCCAGCGCGAACGAGGCCACGGTGCGGATGCCGTACAGGAACCGGAAGCCCAGGATGAACGGGGTGTGCCAGCGGTGCAGCGCCAGGATCGCGGTCTCCACCCCCGCCTTCAGCCGCGGCCGCCGCGCCACCAGCCGGAAACCGTATCGCCGACCGATGGCGAAGTAGAGTTGGTCGCCGAGGAAACTGCCGGCCCAGGCGGTCAAGGCCAGGTAGATGGGGTCGAGGAGGTCCTGCGCGGCGGCGAAGCCGCCCACTAGGATCAGGGTTTCGCCTTCGAAGAACGTGTTTATGAACGCACCCAGGTAGACCCAGTCACCGTACTGTTCCAAGAGTGCGTAGACGTCCATCCCGGCCCCCGCGCATCGCCCCATGTGGTCCCCGGACCGCACGATGCCCGGCCCCGCGGATCGCCATTCCGCGATCCGGTGCCGCAGGCGGCAAAGCCGCCGTGCCATCCGATCGACCAATGCCCCGTACATACTGTCGTACGGATGCGGGTCGGATGCTATTGAGCCTTGTAGGTAGATGCAGGAACGGCGGGCCCGCACGCACGTGGCGGGCGGGCCCGGTGGTCAGTCACCCCGGTCAGTCACCCGAGCAGATCCGATCCACGAGCTGCTTCACCGTGGGGATGAAGCCATTGGCGTAGAACGGATCCTGCGCGAACCGGTAGGCATTGTGCCCGGCGAACATCAGCTGGTTCTCGACATCGTCGGAGTGGCTGATGGCCTGGAGGGTCTTCTGGATGCAGAAGGACCGCGGATCGGCCTTCTTGCCGGTGGTCCCATGCTCGTTCTGCGCCCAGTTCGAGAAGTTGCAGGCCGACAGACAGCCCATGCATTCGATCTGGTCGATCCGGATCTGTTCGGACTCCTGCGGCGTCAGGAAGATGACCGTGCTGTCCGGTGTCTTCATCCCGACCGTATAGCCTTCGGCCATCCATCCCCTGGCCCGCTCGGCGTCGGAGACGGTGACGTAAATGGGCCGGCCGCGCGGACCGATCTGCAGTTCCGTCGAGTGTTCGCCGAGCGCATGGGGCGTGAAGGCAACCTGGCGTTCGGAACGGCGCTGCAGATTGAGCAGGAATTCGTTCTTCACCGCCGAGGAATAGAAGCCCGTCGGTGAAAAGCGGTTCAGGTACACGTCGCCCGGCTTCAGCGTCAGCAGCTTCCGCTTCCAGGCATGGCTGATGGGGCTTTCCTGGGTCAGCAACGGCCGGGTGCCGAACTGGAAGGCGACCGGCCCGAGTTCCGGGTTGTCGATCCAATCCGCCCATTCGCGCAGGAACCAGACGCCACCGGCCATGACGATCGGCGTGTCGTACAGGCCGAAGCTGTTCATCATCTCGCGGAGTGCCCGGACGCGGGGGAACGGGTCCTCCGGCCGGGTCGGATCCTCGCTGTTGGACAGGCCATTGTGGCCGCCGGCCAGCCAGGGATCCTCGTAGACGACACCGCCCAGGCCGTCGCGGAACTTGTGGTAGGCGCGCAGCCACAGGGCACGGAAGGCACGGGCGGACGACACGATGGGATAGTAGTGGATGCCGTAGCGGGCCGAGATCTCGGCCACCTTGTAGGGCATGCCGGCCCCGCAGGTGACGCCGTGGACCAGCCCCTTCGCCCCCTCCAGCACGCCGTGCAGGATGGTCTCCGCGGCCCCCATCTCCCACAGGACGTTCATGTGGATGCGGCCCTGCCCGTTCGACCGCTCATGGGCGATGCGGGCCTGGGTGATGCCGCCCTGGATGGAGTAGCGGATCAACTCGTCGTGCCGCTCGCGCCGGGTCTTGCCGTGGTAGACCTGCGGAATCGGGTTGCCGTTCTCGTCGTAGCTGTCGGCATTGACGCCCGAAAACGTCCCCACGCCCCCGGCGGCTGCCCAAGCCCCACAGCTTTCGCCGTTGGAAACGGAGATACCCTTACCGCCTTCGACAATCGGCAGGACCTCGCGGCCGGAGATCACCAAAGGCTTCAGTGGACGCAAACCAACCTCCTGACATGCAGACAAGCCCGGATGCAATGCAGCCGGCATCCTCGGACACTCACTGTCTCTCAACGAGCCATATATGAAGCCGTTTCGGCCGCGGACAGTCCTTTAACGCCGCAGGCGCCGGATCTCCGCCAGGACCTCCGCCGGCCGGTCGGAAAACACCCCGGCGACCCCCCAGTCCAGCAGCTCCACCGCACGCGCCGGATCGTTCACGGTATAGGCCAGGACCGGCCGGCCCGTGGCACGGATCTCGCGCACGCTGGCGGGGCTTTCCTTGCGGTGGTTGATGTTCACGGTTGCCGCATCCAGCCGGTCGGCAATGTCCCGCCAATCGCGCGGCAGCCCGTCGACGAGATACCCCCGCGGCCAGTCGCCCCGTAGCTGCCGCGCCGTCTCCAGCGCCTCGACGGAGAAGCTGGACACGAGCGGCACCGGGCGATCGGACGGCCAGATCCGGCCGGCGATGGCCAGCGCCACCTCGGCCGTTTCCCGCGCCCGGCCGCGGCAGGGCTTGATCTCCAGATTGATGCCGAGGCCGAGCGACAGCACGAGATCGAGGCATTCCTCGAGGGTCGGCACACGTTCGCCCTTGAAGTCCGGCCCGAACCAGGCGCCCGCATCCCGGCGACGGAGGTCGGCCAGGTCCGTTTCGGCCACGGCCCCGCGACCATCGGTCGTGCGGTCGAGCGTGTCGTCGTGCAGGAGGACGGGCACGCCGTCGCGGGTCAACTTGACATCAACCTCGACCCAGGCAGCGCCCTGCCGGGCGGCTTCGCGGATGGAGGCGAGCGTGTTCTCGGGCGCGAAATCCTTTGCGCCCCGGTGTCCGATGACGTGCGGAATAGTCAGCATTGGTCGGGTGTACAGGAAGTTCCGGCCTGTCGCCACGGGAATGCGTGTGCGCCTCAGACCGCGGCACCCATCTGTTCGTACCGTTCGATCCGTGTGCGCAGATCGTTCGGAACCGGCGCCGGTTTGTGGGAGGTCTGGTCCGTGTTGACCCAAACGACCTCGCCGGTCGCAAGCACCCGGTCCCGGCCCTTGGGATGAACCTCCAGGGCGAAGGTCAGGCTGGAATTGCCCAGCCGCGCCGTGCGCACGGCCACCTCGAACTCGTCGTCGAAGCGCAGCGGGCCTTTGTACTCGACCAACCCCTTCACGATGTGGAAGTCCACACCCGTGCCGATGTGCGCCTTGTAGTCCCAACCGATCACCCGAAGATATTCGGTGATCGCCACGTCGTAATACGTCAGGTAGTTGGCATTGAAGACCACGCCCTGTGCGTCCGTTTCGGCGTAGCGGACACGGAACGGATGGGCGAAACGGAAATCCGCACGGGCCATGAGCGGGGCTCCCCGGTTTTCGTCCTGGTCCCGGGAGGTTAGCCGCCCCCCGGCCGGGATGAAAGCCGCGCTGGGACCGGAGGTGGTCGCCCGCCTTGGATCCGGGAACCAGCCGCAATGCTCAGGCTGCCGCGCCCAACGCCTCCACGATGGCCTGTTCGATCTGGTGCGCACCGAAAGGCTTGCCGACCACACGCACGGGCGGGTTGCCGCCAAGCATGTTCATCAGCGGGTCCGAAACGTTGCCGGTGACCAGTACATACGGGGTGCCCGAGCGCCGCCGAAGGTGGTCCGCCACCTCGACGCCCGTCGAGCCCGACGCCAGGAACAGGTCCAGCAGGACCAGATCGGGTTCATGCCGGTCGATGGCGTCCACGGCCTGCGCCGACGTGCCGGCCAAGGCGCAGACGGTGTGGCCCAGCCTTTTGGCAATGAACTGGAGGTGGAGGGCGATGATCGCCTCATCCTCAACGATTAGAACACGCGCCATCACACCTCGAATGATGCCAGCCGGGTTCACCCGTGCGTCGGGTTCGGGAAACGAGCCGCCCGGTGGCGGTTGGTAGACCACGGAGATGATTGCCCAAAAGCGGTTAACCATATTTGAACAGCGCCACGCAAGAGGAGGATCGTTGCCGGACATCTTTCCGGCCGATACACGCCCGATGGAGGCGGTGACCGGACGGGTGACCCGGATCGAACGGTGCGGACCGGTGAACAATCCGCCCGCCAATGGTTTTCCCATTCCGAATAGGAGGTGGGGCTTCGCCATGCGCATTCTGGTCGTGGAAGACGAAGGCCTTGTGGCGATGGCGCTGGCGGCGGCCCTGACCCATGCCGGTCACGATGTGGTGGGGTGCTGCGCCACGCTGAACGCCGCGCTACGAGCGGCCGCCTCTCACCGTCCGGACCTGGCGCTTGTGGATGTGGACCTGCATGGCCGGCCCTGCGGTCTCGCGGCGGTGGGTATGCTGCGGGAGGCCGGTGTGCCCTGCATCCTGGTCACCGCGCGCGAGGTCGTGCCGGCGGCCGATGTGCTGGGCGTCATCCGCAAGCCGTACAGCTACACAACCGTCAGCGAGACCGTCCGCCGCCTCGCCGAGCGGGTGCACGCCGGGACATGATCCCCCGCCGACAGCGGAATTGAAAAGGGGCGTGCCGCTTCCGGGCAGCACGCCCCTGGACTCGATTACCCTGGTTGCGAGGGGCGACTCGGGCCGACGAAGGTTTCGACCTCCGTATGCCGAAGGGCATGCCTCCCCGCCCACTGGCCCGCCGGCCAAACCCCACAGGAGCCGCGGGCGTCCGGGGAACACCGGCCGGGCGCATGAAGCCATGCGCCCGGCCGGTTGTCAGACCGTCAGTCGGCTGCCTTCTGGGACAGGTCCTCGCCGGTCTGCTGGTCGACCACCTTCATCGACAGCTTGACCTTGCCGCGGTCGTCGAAGCCGACGACCTTGACCTTCACCTTGTCGCCCTGCTTCAGGACGTCGGAGACCTTGGCCACGCGCTCGTTCTTGATCTCCGAGATGTGCACCAGCCCATCGCGGGTGCCCAGGAAGTTCACGAACGCCCCGAAGTCGACCACCTTCACGACAGTGCCGTTGTAGACGACGCCGATCTCCGGCTCGGCCACGATCCCCTTGATCCAGTCGATGGCCGCCTGGGCCTTATCCTGGTCAACCGCGGCGATCTTGATGGTGCCGTCGTCGTCGATGTCGATCTTGCAGCCGGTCTTCTCCACGATCTCGCGGATCACCTTGCCGCCGGAGCCGATCACTTCGCGGATCTTCTCCTTGGGGATGTTGATGACGGTGATGCGCGGCGCGTTCTGGTTGACGCCCTCGCGCGCCGAGCCCAGCGCCTTGCTCATCTCCTTCAGGATGTGCAAACGGCCGTCCTTGGCCTGGGCCAGGGCGATCCGCATGATCTCCTCGGTGATCGAGGTGATCTTGATGTCCATCTGGAGCGCGGTGACGCCGGTCTCGGTACCGGCCACCTTGAAGTCCATGTCGCCGAGGTGGTCCTCGTCACCCAGGATGTCGGACAGGACCGCATAGCCCTTGTCCTCCTTGATGAGGCCCATGGCGATGCCGGCCACCGGGCGCGGCAGGGTCACGCCGGCATCCATCAGCGCCAGCGAGGTGCCGCAAACCGTCGCCATCGACGACGAGCCGTTGGACTCGGTGATCTCCGACACCACACGGATGGTGTAGGGGAACGCCTCGCGGCTGGGCAGCAACGGGCTGAGCGCACGCCACGCCAGCTTCCCGTGCCCGATTTCGCGCCGGCCCGGCGAGCCCATGCGGCCCGTCTCGCCCACGCTGTACGGCGGGAAGTTGTAGTGGAGCATGAAGTTTTCGCGGTACTCGCCCTCGAGCGCGTCGATGACCTGCTCGTCCTGGCCGGTGCCCAGCGTGGCAACCACCAGCGCCTGGGTCTCGCCGCGGGTGAACAGGGCCGAGCCGTGGGCACGCGGCAACACACCGACTTCCGCCACGATGGGACGGATCGTCTTGGTGTCGCGGCCGTCGATGCGCATCCCGGTGTCCAGGATGGCGCCGCGCATGATGTCGGCCTCCAGCTCCTTGAACGCTTCCGAGATGCCGTCCTCGGGGAACTCCTCCTTCAGCGCCTCCTTGGCCTTGGCCTTGGCGGCGTCGAGCTTGCCGTAGCGGACCTGCTTCACCCGCTCGGCGAAGCCGGCGCGGACGTCCTCGCCGATCAGCTCCATCATGCGGGCCTTGAGCGCCGCCTTGTCGAACGGCGGGGCCGGCAGGGCCCACGGCTCCTTGGCGCAGAGTTCGGCCAGCTCGATGATCGCCTGGATCACCGGCTGGAACGAGCGGTGGCCGAACATGACCGCGCCGAGCATCACGTCCTCGGGCAGTTCCTTGGCCTCGGACTCGACCATCAGCACCCCTTCCTGGGTGCCGGCGACGATCAGGTCGAGCGCCATGTCGTCGTACTGGTCGAGCGTCGGGTTCAGGACGTACTCGCCGTTCTTGTAGCCGACGCGGGCGCCGCCGATCGGGCCCATGAACGGCAGGCCCGAAATGGTCAGGGCGGCCGAGGTGCCGACCATCGCGACGATGTCCGGATCGTTCTCGAGGTCGTGGCTCAGCACGGTGCAGATGACCTGCACCTCGTTCTTGAAGCCGTCCACGAACAGGGGTCGGATCGGCCGGTCGATGAGACGGCTGACCAGCGTTTCCCGTTCGGAAGGACGTCCCTCGCGCTTGAAGAAGCCACCCGGGATCTTACCCGCCGCGAAGGCCTTCTCCTGGTAGTTGACGGTGAGCGGGAAGAAATCCTGCCCCGGCTTCACCGACTTCGCGCCGACCACGGTGCAGAGCACGACGGTGTCGCCGTACTTCGCGATAACTGCGCCGTCAGCCTGGCGCGCGACCTTGCCGGTCTCAAGGACCAGCTTGCGCCCGCCCCAATCCAGCTCCTTGCGGTAGATATCGAACATTCGTCTTTCCTTCCATCCTACCCGCCCGCCCCGGATTGGGCGTCGCGGGTCAGGACCGGCCCATGCCAGCCCTGCGGGCAAATGCCGTTAGCCGGTCGGGCACCATTGCCCGACCGGCGCGAACGGCGAATTCTAGATGTACCCCGCGCCGATACATAAGGCAGAAAACGCGGGGAGGGGGCGAGCGTTGCGCGTCAGCGACGGAGACCCAGTCGCTCGATCAGCGACGCGTAGCGGTCCCGGTCCTTGCCCTTGAGATAGTCCAGCAGCGAACGGCGCTGCCCGACGAGCATCAGAAGGCCACGGCGGGAGTGGAAATCCTTGCTGTGGGTCTTCAGGTGCTCGGTGAGGTTGCTGATGCGCTCCGACAGGATCGCCACCTGCACCTCGGGGGAACCCGTGTCGCTGGGATTCGTACGGTACTGGTCGATGAGCGCCTGCTTGCGCTCGGCAGTGATCGACATCGTATGCTCCATTTTTAGAGGTTGAGGACGCGCACCGGGCGAACCTCGCCCCCTTCGACCACGGCCAGCGCCACCGGCTGACCGTCGCACAGGGTCAGGATGGTCGGCCGCTCCGCGGACAGGTCGACGCGAAGGCCCTTGAGCCGTTCCGCATCCTGCCGCCGCATGAGCGAGACCGCCTGCCCTTGTCGAAGGCGTTGCGCTTCCGCCGGGCTCAAGGCCAGTGCCGGGATGTCGTCCAGCGCGGTCTCGATGCCAAGCAGATGTCTTGCGACGGCGGGTGTCTGCGCTTCTTCCTCAAGCTCGTCAAGGGAAATTGCCTGATCGACGGTGAACCGCCCCACCGCCAAGCGCCGAAGCGCGGTCACGTGACCGACCGTTCCCAGCGCCACGGCCAGGTCGCGGGCAAGCGAGCGCACATAGGTGCCCTTGCCGCAGTCGACCTCGAACGCCGCGTGGTCGGCATCGGGAACATCGACCAGCTCGAACCGGTCGATCCGCACCACCCGCGGCTGCAGGTCCACCTCCACCCCGTCGCGGGCCAACGCATAGGCCCGCTCGCCATCCACCTTGATGGCGGAATAGCGGGGCGGCAACTGGTCGATCTCGCCGAGGAACCGCGGCAGCGCCGCACGCACGGCGTCCACGCCGGGGCGCACGTCGCTGGTAGCCGTCACCTGGCCTTCGGCGTCGTCGGTATCCCGGGCCTCGCCCCACCGCACCGTGAAGCTGTAGGTCTTGGCGCTGCCCATGACGTAATCGACCGTCTTGGTGGCCTCGCCAAAGGCGATCGGCAGGACACCGGTGGCCAGCGGGTCCAGCGTGCCGCCGTGCCCCGCCTTCTGCGCGTCCAGGAAGCGCCGGGCGCGCGCCATCGCCTGCGTGGATGTCAGCCCCTGGGGCTTGTCCAGCACCAGCCAGCCGTTGACCGGCTGCCCCTTACGACGCCGCGCCATGGGCGACCTCCAACACGCCCCCGGCGGGCCTGCCGTCAGGGATGTCCGCCTCACTCATCGTCGTCGTCCCGGGCATCGTCGTCGTCCCGGGCATCGTCCCCGTCCCCACGCGCCCGATCGTCCTCCTCCCCCAAGTCCCGCACCACCCGCGGGTCGTGCAGAAGGCGGTCGATACGGTTGGCGTAGTCGAACGAGGTATCGGCCTCGAAGCTGAGGGTGGGCGCGAATTTCAGATTGACCGCATGCGCGACCTGCGAACGCAGGAACGGTGCGGCCCGCCGCAGAACCTGCAGCGCGTGGTCCGCGTCGCCACCGCCCAGGGGGGTGACAAAGGCGGTCGCGTTGCGCAGGTCCGGGCTGGCCCGGACCTCGGTCACGGTGACCTTGAGATCCACGAGTTCGGGATCGCGGAAATCGCCGCGCGCCAGCAACTCCGCCAGGGCATGCCGGATCTCTTCGCCGACCCGAAGCTGCCGCTGCGAACGTTCCATACCGGACGGATTATTGTGTCCGCGTCGAGAGCCCATCTGGAAACGTATCCTCACCAAATCGCCGGTGTGCCCCTTGGCGGCGGTGCCGCCCGCCTGCAAGCGTAGCGCCGCAAAGCCGCCGGCGCGAACGGCCAAGCGGATCGGCAGCCTGGGGACGGCGTGGGTGTCCGGCCTTCCCCCTCACACCCCTGGAAACAGGGCCGCGGGGTTGAATGCGTTGAAATTCTGACCCGAGATCGCAAACGCCCGGCGCCGGTCCGTCCGGGCGAATGCCGTTCACGAGGAAGGGCGTTCGCCGCGGACAGACCACAGGCCGGGATCGTTGCGGGCCGCGAGACGAGCCGGGGACGGGGCGCCTTACAGCGCCCGCGCCACCTGCTCCATCTCGTAGCACTCGATCTGGTCGCCCTCGCGGATGTCGTCGTAGTTCTCGAACGCCATGCCGCACTCGTAGCCCTCGCGGACTTCGCGGACTTCGTCCTTGAAGCGGCGGAGCGTCTTGAGGGTGCCGGTGTGGATGACGACGTTGTCGCGCAGCAGACGGACGCCGGCCCCACGCTTGACCAGACCCTCGGTGACCCGGCAGCCCGCCACCTTGCCGACCTTCGACACTTCGAAGACCTGCAGGATGTTGGCGTAGCCCAGGAACACTTCCTTGAAGGTCGGGGCAAGCAGACCCGAGAGCGCCTGCTTCACCTCGTCGATCACGTTGTAGATGATCGAGTAGTAGCGGATCTCCACCCCGTCGCGGCGCGCCATGTCGCGAGCCAGCGGGTTGGCGCGCACGTTGAAGCCGATGATCATCGCCTTCGACGCGTTGGCCAGCGTGATGTCGCTTTCCGTGATGGCGCCGACCGCCTGGTGCAGCACCCGGACCTTCACCTCGCTCTGGTCGCCGCCCAGCTTCTCCAGCGCCGATGCGATGGCTTCCACCGACCCCTGGACGTCGCCCTTGATGACGACGGCAAGCTCGCGAACCTCGCCAGCCTTGATGCTGTCGAACATCTGCTCCAGCGTGCCGCGGCCGGCCCGGGCCAACTGCTGCTCGCGCTTCTTGCGCTGCCGGAACTCGGTGATGTCGCGGGCGCGTGCCTCGCTCTCGACGACGATGAATTCGTCGCCGGCCATCGGCGTGCCGTCCCAGCCCAGCACTTCCACCGGCGTTGCCGGCGCGGCGCTGGTCAGGGTGGCGCCACGCTCGTTGATGAGGGCGCGGACACGGCCCCACTCGGTGCCGGCGACGAAGATGTCGCCCACCTTCAACGTGCCGTTCTGGACCAGCACGGTCGCGACCGAACCGCGGCCGCGCTCCAGCTTGGCCTCGACCACGGTGCCACGGGCCGGCCGGTCCGGGTTGGCCCGCAACTCCAGCACCTCGGCCTGCAGGAGGATGGCCTCCTCGAGCTTGTCGAGGCCGAGCCGGGTCTTGGCCGACACCTCGACCGTCAGGATGTCGCCGCCCAACTCCTCGACCACCAGGCCGTGCTGAAGCAGGTCCTGGCGCACCCGGTCCGGCTTGGCGTCCGGCAGGTCCACCTTATTGATGGCGACGATCAGCGGGACCTTGGCGGCCTGAGCGTGATTGATCGCCTCGACCGTCTGCGGCATGACGCTGTCGTTGGCAGCGACCACCAGCACGACGATGTCGGTGACGTTGGCGCCGCGGGCACGCATGGCCGTGAACGCCGCGTGGCCCGGGGTGTCGATGAAGGTGATGCGACCACCGGACCGCGCCTGCACCTGGTAGGCGCCGATGTGCTGGGTGATGCCGCCGGCCTCGTGCGCGACGACGTCGGTCTTCCGCATGGCATCCAGCAGCGAGGTCTTGCCATGGTCGACGTGGCCCATGATGGTGACCACCGGCGGCCGCGGCTGAAGATCCTCGGGGGCATCGGGCTGATCGTCGAGACCCAGTTCGACGTCCGCTTCCGAGACGCGCCGGACGCGGTGGCCGAACTCCTCGGCGATGAGCTGGGCGGTGTCGCCGTCGATGGCCTGGGTGATGGTCGCCATCACCCCCATGCGCATCAGTGCCTTGATCACGTCGGCACCGCGCTCCGCCATGCGGTTCGCCAGCTCCTGGACCGTGATGACTTCGGGAATGATCACGTCGCGGGCGACCTTCTGCTGCTCGGCACGGCCCATCATGCGCAGACGTTCGCGCTCACGGGCACGGCGGAACGCGGCCAGACTGCGGGTCCGCTCGCCGCCGCCGTCGTCCAGGGCCTGGGTGACCGTCAGCTTGCCCGAACGGCGCTTGTCCATCGCGCCCTTCTTGGGCGACGGAGCAGGCACCTTCGCCGGTGCGCGGGTCCCACCACCACCAGGGCGACGGGCACGCCCGCTGTCCTCCTCCTCGTCCGCCGGCGCCGGGATGGCCGGACCGGCGGCGCCGGCAGGCCCACGCACTTGCGGACGCGCAGCGCCGGCATCGGCGCCACGGGTGGCGTCGGAACGGCGCGGTTCCTCGACGCCACGACGGGCAGCCTCGGCCTCCTTGCGGCGGGCTTCTTCCTCCAGCCGGCGACGCTCGGCCTCGGCAGCAGCCTGGCGCTCCTGCTCCTGGATGCTGTGCAGCTCTTCCAGCTCGCGCCGGCGCAGCGTATCGGCATCCAACGGCTCGGGCGGACCTTCCGGCACCGCCTCGGGCGCCGGCCGCTCCTCGACGAAGGCCTCCGCCGTCCCGACAACCGCGTCGTCCGGCTCGGCCGTGGTGCGGCGCTCGCTCTCCTCGCGGGCGGACAGGAGCGCACGCAGGCGTGCCTCCTTCTCCTCGCGGCTCAGCTCGCGCGGCAGCGGACCGCCGCGGATGGCGCCTTGGCGCTGTCCGCTGGTCCCCCCTTCGGCGGCGCGGCGCGCGGCCGCGCCTCCATCGGCGACGCCAGGGACTGCGCCCTTTTCCAGCGTGCGCTTGCGTTTGACCTCAACCGTGACCTGCTTGGAGCGGCCATGGGAGAAGCTCTGCCGGACCGATCCGGTCTCGGAGCCCGCCGGAGCGGGCTTTTTCGGCAGCTCGAGTTTTCCTCGGCCGGACAGGCTCAAAACTTTCTTTTCCTGATCCTTGGTGTCAGTCATCTAGACGCCCGACTCAGTCCCTGTTCCTTGCGGCCGGGATGCGCCGGCCAAGACACCTTCGAGCCGCGTAAGCTCGCGGGCGAAACGAACGGCGAAACCGCCTTCGGCGATCGCAACATGCACCACATGGGCACGCCCGAGCGCCGCAGCCAGTTCCCCCGCCGAAAAACTCGTCACCATCGGCAGATCGCGCCGAATGGCCGTTAGTTTGCTCCGCCCCTCCGCCGCCCCATCGGATGCTTCAACGCGGAACGCCACCTTACCCCCGATCAGGGCTTCGCGCACCTGTTCGAATCCGGCGACGACCTGCCCTGCGCGGCGCGCAAGCCCCAGAATGTCCATGCAGCGGCGCCGCAGCCCCTCCGCCACCACCCCGCGCAGGTCCGGGGCGACCTCGACGGGGCGGCGGGCGGCGCGCGCGAAGGCGCGCTTTTTCACGGCAAGTTCGAGCGCATCCTTGTCCGCCGTGACCCAATAGCCACGCCCCGGCAATTTTTCGTCCAGGTCCGGCAGGAGCCGCCCGTCGGGGCCCACGACGAAGCGGATCATCCCGTCCTTGGGCGCCACCGCCATGGTGGCGACGCAACGCCGCAGCGGGCTGCGCCGCCCCCCGACCTCCTCACGCTCGTCGGGATCCGGCCCGGGCTCGAGCCCGGGCGCCCCTTCGAACGAGGGATCCGGCAGCAAAGGGTCTGGCTGCTCCACCGTAACCTGGCCCTCCCCCGGCCCGCGGCTCAGCCCGCGGCCTCGCCTTCGAACCAGTGGGCACGGGCCGCCATGATCAGGGTGTTGGCCTCGTCCTCACCGAGCTGGTCCTTGCCCAGGATCTCGCGCAGCTCGTCGCCGGCGAGATCACCCAGGTCGTCCAGCGTCTTCACGCCGTTCTCCCCGAGCTTGACCAGCATGGCGGGCGAGAGACCGTCGAGCGCCGCCACCTCGTCCGTCACGCCCAGGTCGCGCCGCTTCTGGTCGTAGATCTGGTCGCGCTGCGACAGCCAGGTCTGGGCGCGGGCCTTCAGCTCCTCGGCCACGTCCTCGTCGAAGCCCTCGATGCCGGCCAGTTCCTCGGTTTCGACCAGCGCGATCTCCTCGACCGTGGTGAAACCTTCGGTCACCAGCAGGTGCGCGATGACGTCGTCGACGTCCAGCGCCTCGATGAACAGGTTGGAGCGGGTCCGGAATTCCTCCTGGCGCCGCTCGGACTCCTCGTTCTCGGTCAGGATGTCGATGTCCCAGCCGGTCAGCATCGAAGCCAAGCGCACGTTCTGTCCGCGTCGGCCGATCGCCAGCGACAACTGGTCGTCGGGGACCACGACCTCGATGCGCTGGTTCTCGTCGTCCAGCACCACCTTGGCCACCTCGGCCGGGGCCAGGGCGTTGACGACGAACGTCGCCGCGTCGGACGACCACGGGATGATGTCGATCTTCTCGCCCTGCAACTCGCCGACCACGGCCTGCACGCGGCTGCCGCGCATGCCGACGCAGGCGCCGACCGGGTCGATGGAGCTGTCGTGGCTGACCACGGCGATCTTGGCGCGGCTGCCCGGGTCGCGGGCCACGGCCTTGATCTCGATGATGCCGTCGTAGATTTCGGGCACCTCCTGCGCGAACAGGCGGGCCATGAACATCGGATGGGTCCGCGACAGGAAGATCTGCGGGCCGCGCTGTTCCCGGCGGACGTCGAAGATGTAGGCGCGGACGCGGTCGCCGGTCTTGAAGTGCTCACGCGGGAGGCACTCGTCCCGGCGCAGCACGGCCTCGGCACGGCCGAGGTCGACCGTGACATTGCCGTACTCCACCCGCTTGACGATGCCGTTGACGACCTCGCCGACGCGGTCCTTGTACTCGTTGAACTGGCGGTCGCGCTCGGCGTCCCGGACCTTCTGGACGATCACCTGTTTGGCGGTCTGGGCCGCGATGCGCCCGAGTTCGGCCAGATCGATCCGGGGGAACCGTTCGATCAGGAACTCGCCGGCCGTGGCGCCCGGACGGTACCGCTGGGCGTGCTGGACCGAAATCTGGGTGGCGTCGTTCTCGACGGTGTCGACGATCTCGCGGTAGCGGGCGAGCTCGACGTCACCCGTCTTGCGGTCGATCACCGCGCGGATGTCGTGCTCGTGCCCGTACTTCGCCCGGCCGGCCTTCTGGATGGCCTGCTCCATGGCCTCCAGAACCTGATCCCGTTCGATGTTCTTTTCGCGGGCGACCGCGTCGGCGACTTGAAGGAGTTCCATACCAGACGTTCCCAACCGTGAGTCCTTGCCGTGGGCCCCGCGCCCTCAGCCCTGCGCCGCGCCCCCGCCGGAGCGTTCCTGCTCGGCCTGGGCGGCGGCGATCAGTTCGTCCGTCAGGACGAGCTTCGCGCGCTGGATGTCTTCGACCGGGATGCGCGCGGCCCCCTGGTCCGTGTCGATCATGACGGCACCGTCGGCGACCCCCCGCAACACGCCGCGGAAGCGTTTGCGGCCGTCGACCGGCAGTTTTGTCTCCACCCTGGCTTCAAAACCGGCGAAGCGTTCGAAATGCTCCAACCGGGTCAGCGGCCGATCGAGGCCGGGCGAACTGACCTCCAGCCGATAAGCGTCACCGATCGGGTCCTCGACGTCGAGCACCGCCGAAACGGCGTGGCTGACATCGGCGCAATCCTCGACGGTGATCGGTGCACGGTCCGTCCGCTCGATCATGATCTGCAGCGTCGGATTCTGCGTGCCCTGCAACTGGACGCGCACGACCTCGTACCCCATCGATTCGATGGTGGGGGTGATCATGCGTTCGACTTTCGACGTGTCCTGCACGGCCTGCAATCCCCACCCAGGGTGGCGGGGTCCCAATAAAGAAAAAGGTGGGCCGCCGGCCCACCCGAACAGCAGCCTCGAACCGACAGATCCGAAACCGTATGGGGTCTACACCCTTTAAGATAGCCATTGCGGTCGGTGCTGCAAGAGATTCCGTTCGGAAAAGTGGCGCGTGCCCGCGGCATTCGCCCTTCGGCACACGCGCCGGGACAAGGAATGGCGCCCCCGATGCACCCGTTGCGCGCGCCGACGCCGCACGCGCAGTATGCCGCCCTCTCCACGAACGCCGAGGCCGAGAGGCGATCCGTGCCGTCCAGAATAGGAAAATCCGCCGCCCTGGCCCCCGTCGCGGCGGTGTTGGCCCTTGCCGCGTGCCAGCCGGCCGAGCCGGTCCAGGTCGCCCAGGTCGTGGCGCCCCCCGCCGTGGCCGCGCCGCCCCCGCGCACGGTGGAGGGCGACCTCACCTACAACGACACTCCCGGCTTCGACCGTGCCTTGTCGGGCGAGCTGGCGGCCAGCACCACCCCGGTGAACGTGAACGTGAACGGCGCGGCCGATCTGGACCATCTGCCCGAGCGGATCGAGCGGTGGTTGAGCGCCGTCCGCCAGTCCGGCGGGCGGGTGCGTGCCCGCCCCCTGTCCGAGCCCGGAAACCCACGCCCCGGCCTGACCGTCGACATGCAGGTGCGCCTGGTCGATACCCGCCCCGACCGGGACCTGTTCGACATCGCCCGCGAGTACAACACCGTGGTGCATTATGTCCGCGGGTCTGGCCGTGTGGACCGGCTGGAGTTCACACGACGGCAGCCCCTACGCTGAACCGCCCCCGGCAATCCCGCCTACGACCCGCTGCGGCCCACCCGGGTCCGCGACGGCCGGCCATATCCCCGGCCGTCCCCATAGAGCGCCAGCGGCGCCCAAATCCGGGGCGTGCCGCGCGCCGCTTCCCGGGCTTGGGCCTCGCGCAGGGCTTCCGCCCCCGCCCCGCGCGACAGGAACGTTTCCAGTTGGCGCGCGGCGGATGCCCCATCCATCCGCCAATGGGCGGCAACGACCAGGTCCGCGCCGGCGACGATGAGGGCATCGGCAAGAGCGGCAATCGATTCCCCGCCGGCAGCGCCCTCCGCTGGCCCCCCATCCGCGAACGGCAACAGCACGGCCCTTGCCAAGCCGTCGGCCCGGGCGATCTCGCCGATCCCGAGCAGGCCACCGGCCGTCGCAAGCGCCGGTTCCGTGCGACAACGGAGGCGGTCCGGCAGCAACGCGTGCCCCCCGACCACCACCGTGCCCGTCCGGCGGAGTCCGGCCAGCAGCGCACCGGGGTTGGCGGCTTCGACGGACGTTGCAACATCCAATTCCTGCCGGAGCTCGGCCGTCGGCAAACGGGGCAGGCCCGACAGATGGGATCCCGGCATCCCGCCCCCATCGGACGCCCGAACACAGAGACCCGCCAAACCGGACAGCGCCCGTCGCCCCCCGGCCCCCGTCATCCCCCGGGCCGCTTCGACCAACGTCACCGGCGATGACGACATGGCTTGCGGTGGCCGGCGGCGCAGGGTCGCGAAGCTGGCGGCGGTCGGAACAACACTGATGGCGGGTCCGCGGCCAGAGCCCAGCAATGCCGGCGGCAGGTCGAACAGCGGGCCGGACGGAACGAGCACCAAGTGCCGCACCCCGTCCAGTGCCGGTCCGAGCGGGGCAAAAAGACCGTTGCGAAGGGCCCCCAACGTCTGCGGATCCGGTAGGCCTCCGGTCTGGGCGGCACGGCGGACCGCCGCGACCCCGGCGGCGAACGCAGCCGCCCCCGGCCCCCGGCGGTGGCCGGCAAGTGCGCCGTCGGCACGCAGGACGATGACGGTGCTGCGGTCCGGGGCGACGTGGACCAAGGCCAATGCCTCGTCCGACGACAGGAGCCGGGCCATTGCGGCGGCTTCGACCGGCTGTGGCCGCCGCAGGCCGTCGTAGCGCGGCGACCGGGCCGCGATGCGGCGATCGGCCTCGGCCAGCTGGGCCTCGGCGTTGGACAGCATCGCGGTGGCGGCCGTCTGGCGCCGTTCGGTTCCCGTCCCACCGCGCGACCGCTCGCGCGCCAATGCCTGCCGGGCGACCGCGGCCTCCCGCTCCAGTTCGGTCCGCACCAGCAACAGGTTGGCAAGTCCGGGATCGGCCCCGGCCAGCGCCCGGGCCATCCGTCCGCGGGCCTGCCACACCAGCGAGGGCTGCGGGCCCTGGACGGCAACGAATGCGGCCTCCAGATGCGGCCGGCGGGCATCCCCCATCGCGGCGGTGCGGGTTCCGTCACCGGCGCCGAGGAGCAGGTCAAGATAGGCCCCGACCGCCTCCGCCGGCATGCCGGCCTCGGCCGAAGCCCCGTGCAGGAGAATGGGAAACGCCTCGGCCCACGCGGCCAGCGCCGCCCCGGTGTCACCCCGCGCCGCATCCAGGCGTGCCCGGCGGATCAGCAGGTCGGCCAACCTGGCATCGGCCCCGAACAGGCGCCGGTGCCGATCCACCGCTTCGGCCAGGATCGTGCGCGCGGCCCCGGCCTCGCCCTGCCGCTCGGCGATGGCGGCGGCCCGCGCGGCCATATCGCCGCCCCAGAACATGTCTCCGCCCGGTGTCCCCGACGCGATCCGCCGTGCGGCCTCCAACCGGTCGGCCGCGGGGCGGATCAGGCCGGCCTGCACAAGCAGATCCACCTCGGCCAGAACCGACGCCATCTCTTCGGCCCCCCCGTCCGGGGCGGCCCCGGTCGCCGCATCCAGCAGTGCCGCAACATCCGCCGTCCGCCCGACCGAGAGGGCGTGGCGGGCCCTGGCAACCGACAGCCGGCGGCGGTCCCGTGGAACAGCCGAGCGGGCGACCAGGGGCGCGGCAGCCTCCAGGGCGGCGCCGACTTCCCGGGTACGACCGTCCGCGTCGAGGAGCTGGGCTTCCTCGACCAGCAGGGCGCCCTGCCCCGGTGCCTCGGCACCAAGTGCCGAGGCATGCAGCGACCGCATCTCGCGCCGAACCAGAAGAGCGCCCTGACGATCGCCTTCCGCGGCATAGGCGCGGGCTTCGCGGTCGAGATCGCCGAACGCCATCACGGTCGCCAGCGGAAGATCCCGGGCGCCGAGCCGGGCCAGCCGGTCGGCCATGCGCGACGCCAATGTCGGGGTACCGGCGGGTGCGGGGCTGGTCGGCGTCAGGCCCGGGTCGACCATGGCCGCGACGACGGCCTCCATCACCGGCGCAGTCTGTGCCGCGCCGTGGAACAGGACGACCCAGCGTCCGACCTCCGCCGCCCCCAGGTACATCGGGAACTGGCCCGGGTCGGAAACGCAGGACCGGACGAAGGCCAGACGGGCCGTCGCGCCGCTCCCCGGGAGGGCCGCCGGCTCCGCTCCGCCGCAGGCACCTTCCCGGGCCCTCGCTTCCGCCCACGGGTGCTCGACGACGGCATCCTCCGGGCCGAAGTCGGCATTCAACGTCCGCAGCACCGACGCGCTGGGCGTGTCGGCACCCCCGCAACGAATGATGAATTCGTCGGTCAGGGACGGCCCGGTTGGAACCAGACGACGAATTTCGCACGCCTCGCCGGACGAGGCCGACGGGAGGCGCAGCGATTGACGGCCACCGGGTGCATCGGGCGCCTGGGCGGCACCTCCGGCCGGAGGTGCCGCCCCCCACTGGGGGGCCGGCGGTTGGGTCAGAAAGGCGAGCAGCTCATTGCCGGTCTGGCAGCCGGCCAGCATCAACAGGGCCAGCGCCAGGAGCGGGGCCCGCCGCCCCGGCGGCCGGCGACGACCGCATCCACGTACCTCAGGTCCGGGGTCGGCGGCGGCAGACGAAGTAGAACGGCGCCCGTCCATTGGCGATGCCCTTCTGCTCGTAGCGGGTCTGCACCCAGTCGGGGGGCGGTGTCCGCCAGCTCCCCTCGTCCCCGAGGTGCCCCTCGAATGCGGGATGGGCCTGCACATGCTCGGCCATCCAGGCGGCCAAGTCGGGCACATCGCTGGCCAGCCGAAGCTCCGCCCCGTCGCGCATCACCCGGGCAAGACGGTCCAGGTTGGCCGGACCGATGAACCGCCGCTCGTGATGGCGCTTCTTCGGCCAAGGGTCCGGGAACAGCACGAAGCACCGCCCGATGGAGGCGTCGGCCAGCGCATCCAGAAGCGGACGCGCGTCATCCGCCAGAATGCGGACATTTGCCCCCAGGCCCCGGCTGTCGAGGATGTCCAGGAGCGATGCCACACCGTTGAGGAAGGGCTCGCAACCGATGAAGCCGACATCCGGGAGCCGCGCCGATTGCTCGGCCAGATGCTCGCCGCCGCCGAAGCCGACTTCGAGCCAGACATCGCGGACGCCATCGAACAGCGTGACGGGATCCAGGGATGCCCCCGGCTCCGGCACGGTGGCGGCGAGCCGGGGCAGCATCGTTTGGATGAGGCCGGACTTGCGGACGCGGATCTTCCGCCCCAGGCGTCGGCCGTACAGTTTGGGTTTGTGGAGTTCGAGCATCCGGCGCGCACACCATCCGCCATGGAACGGTACAAAAGAAACGAGCCCGGCGCCAACGAAGGCGCCGGGCCCAGGACAGACAAGGTTCAGAAAGAGGAGCGGAGCTTTTCGACCAGATCCGTCCGCTCCCACGAGAAGCCGCCATCGGCGTCCGGGTTGCGGCCGAAGTGGCCGTAGGCCGCCGTGCGGGCGTAGATCGGGCGGTTGAGGCCCAGATGCTCGCGGATGCCGCGGGGCGACAGGTTCACCAGTTCCTGGAGCACCTTGGCCAGCTTGTCTTCGTCGACGCGGCCGGTGCCGTAGGTGTCGATGTACAGCGACAGCGGCTTGGAGACACCGATGGCGTAGGAAACCTGGATGGTGCAGCGGTCGGCGAGTTCGGCCGCGACGACGTTCTTGGCCAGGTAGCGGCAGGCGTAGGCAGCCGAACGGTCCACCTTGGTCGGGTCCTTGCCCGAGAACGCGCCACCGCCATGCGGTGCCGCGCCACCGTACGTGTCAACGATGATCTTACGGCCGGTCAGGCCGCAGTCGCCGTCCGGGCCCCCGATCACGAATCGGCCCGTCGGGTTCACGTAGAAGGTATCCTCCGGGCACATCCACCCTTCGGGAAGAACCTTGAGGACGTGCGGGCGCACGATCTCGCGGATTTCCTCCTGGGACACGCCCTCGGCATGCTGGGTGGAGACGACGACCGAGGTCGCCCGCACCGGCTTGCCGTCCCGATACTCCAGGGTCACCTGGCTCTTGGCATCGGGGCCCAGGGCCTTCATGCCGCCGTGGCGGGCTTCCGCCAGCGACTTCAGAATGTTGTGGGAGAAGTAGATCGGCGCGGGCATCAGCGACGGCGTCTCGCGGCACGCATAGCCGAACATGATGCCCTGGTCGCCGGCGCCCTCGTCCTTATCGGCGGCGGCATCGACGCCGACCGCAATGTCGGCCGACTGCTGGTGCAGGCGGACGTCGATCTTGCACGACTGCCAATGGAAGCCGTCCTGCTCGTAGCCGATGTCCTTGATGGCCTCGCGCGCGGTCTGCTCGATCAGTTCGGGGGTGATCGAGGACGGGCCACGCACCTCGCCGGCGATGCAGACGTAGTTTGTCGTCGCAAGCGTCTCACACGCCACGCGGGCGTACGGATCACGGCTCAGATACAGGTCGACAACCGCGTCGGAGATGCGGTCGCAAACCTTATCCGGGTGCCCTTCGGAGACGGACTCGCTGGTGAAGACGTAATTGAGCTTGGCCACGGGCGTTCTCGGAGAGTGGCAGGATCGGGGGGCGCCCGGTCGCCGGAGACCAGAAGACGCTGTGATTTTTCTGGCAACCTTGCGCCCCCCGGTCAAGGACAAACCCCGAGGCACACCCGTGGCGCGCACCCCACTTGCGGATTACGACGCGCGCTGCTCGCCGGATTCGCCCAGCCCGCGGGCCTGGGCGTCGGGCAACCCGGCCTCCGGCGCCGCGGCCGGTCCACCCATCATGGCGCCGGTCGCAACCGCCTTGGTCAGTTCGAAAATCCGCTTGCGCACTTGTGGATCCTGGATTCGGTAATACGCCCGAACCAGCTCCAGCGTCTCGCGCTTGGCCATCGGATCGGGCTCGAATCCACCGGTGCCCGCGTCGGCGGAGACCGGCTGCTCGGCCGGTGGGGGTCCGCCCAACTCGTTGGGCATGTCGTCGAAGAAAAACGAGACCGGAACGTCCAGCACCCGGCTGAGATCGTACAGACGCGACGCCCCGATGCGGTTCGCACCGCGCTCGTACTTCTGGACCTGCTGGAACGTCAGGCCGATCGCCTCACCCAGCTTTTCCTGGCTCATGCCCAGAAGGGTACGGCGCAAACGGACCCGCGATCCGACATGCACGTCGATGGGATTGGGTTTCCCGGTTTTCGGACGGCCGCCGCCACGACGGCCCCGAGGCGATGGTTGCATGGCTCAGCCCCTTCGATACGGCAGGCATCCACCCGGAAACCCGGCTCCGGGTCCTGTGCAGCCTGTGGTAGTTCGCCCGTTGAGCCCTGCAAGCGGGCCCTAACTATGCGTCTCGGTTAACAATGAAGTCGAGCAAACGGAACGCACGAGGCGAGAATCATCAGCAGTACCACCAAGCTCCAGTCGCCATACCGGGCATAGGGCGTCAAACTGGGAAGGGCGGCCGGCAGCGGGGTATCCAAAACACCTGTTTCGCCCAGTCCCAAACGGACAGGGACACGCCCATAGGGGTCAACCATGCCGGAGATGCCGGTCAGGGCGGCCCGCACAAGGGGCACCCCTTCTTCGACGGCCCGCGTACGGGCAATCGCGAAATGCTGGTACGGCCCGGCCGTCCTGCCGAACCAGGCGTCGTTGGTGACGTTCACCAGCCATGCCGGCCGGTCGGCCCGATCCACCACCGCCGCGGGGAAGACGACCTCGTAGCAGACGAGCGGCGACACGGGCGGAACCCCCGGCAGGTGCCAAGCCCGCGGTCCCGGTCCGGGCGTGAACTCCGAGGTCCCGGCGGCCACGGCCGCCACTCCGGGGAACAACCAGCGCAGCGGGATGTATTCGCCGAACGGAACCAAGTGGAACTTGTCGAAGACGTCGGCGGCATCGCCGTCCGGTGTGACGACGAAGAGGCTGTTGCGGAAAACGCGTTCGGCATTGCCCCCCTCCCCCGCGGGTTGCGGGCCTTCGAGCACGCGGACCGAAGCCGCGAACGTGTATCCGTCGGGCGGCGTCAACTCGCCGATGGCGCGCAGGATGGAGGGATCGCGGTTGATCGAGAACGGCACCGCCGTCTCGGGCCAGACCACGATGGTGCGGGCCGGCGGCGGCGGTTCGGTATGCAGGCGGGCAACCTGCCGGAAGGCCGTGGCGGCGGCATCGGGTCCGCGCGCGAGGGAGTTGTTGATGTTCGGCTGGATGATGCGGATGTTCAGGTCCGGGACCACGCTCCCATCGGCCGCGGCGAGACGGGCCGCCCCGGCGGCGCCGATGCCGGCGAACAGCAGCAGGCCGATCCCCGCCGCCGCCGCCGCCCGCCTGCGGGGGACATCGGGCCGGCCGAGCAGATAGGGCGTGGCGGCCGCCAACACGGTCAGCAGGCTGAGCCCGTAGATCCCGATCCAGGACACGGCCTGGAGCACCGGGGTCCATTCGACCCACGCGTATCCGGCCAAATTCCAGGGGAAGCCGGTGAACACATGGCCGCGCAGCCATTCCGCGGCGGACCAGGCCATGGCGAAAACAATCACCCTGGCCGCCCCCCGCAACCCCGATGCGTGGACCGCCAGCGTCGCCGCGCCGACGAACAGGGCCAGCCCCATGGGCAGCCCCCCCACCGCCAAGGGAAGCACCCACCAGAACGAAGCGATGTCCACGAACAGGGCGGCGGCCACCCAGTAAAGGCCGAACAGGAAGTGGCCGAAGGCGAACCACCACCCGATCCCGAACGCCTGGGCCCGGGTCCGCGCTCCATCCAGCAGCCAGAGCAGGGCCGGGAACGCAACCCAGAACAGGGGCGCCAAGTACCCCGGCGGAAGGGCGAACGCCGCCGCCGCGCCGAATGCGGCCGCTGCCGTGCAACGGCGCCATCCCGACAAGGAGGCGAGCCGATGGGCGATGCCGGTCAGCGCGGGGCGCGGGACGTCTTGCACAAGTGTCATCGGGGACCGGGAATCATAAGGGACCGGAAAGCCATGGGCCGCCGGTGACATGGGCGGCCACCCCGGCAAGACGGAATACGACCGCGCCGTGCACCGGGTGGAGAGGGGGACCGGAGGCCGGCAGGCCCTTCAGCCACGGACCTCCACCTGCGACGCCGGAGCGGGCGGCAGATTGCGGACCCGGACGCGCTTCACGCGGCGGGGATCGGCGTCGATGATTTCGAACTCAAGACCGGACTGGTGGGTCAACGTCTCGCCCCGCGCAGGCACCCGCCCGGCCAACGAGAAAGCCAGACCGCCGAGCGTGTCGATCTCGTCGCGCTCCTCGTCGGTCAGGACCGGGCCGACCTTCGCCTCGAAATCCTCGATGGGCAGGCGCGCGTCGGCGATCAACGACCCGTCCGGACGCATCACGACGCGGTGGCTGTTCTCCTCGTCGAACTCGTCCTCGATCTCACCGACGATTTCCTCCAGCAGGTCCTCGATCGTGACCAGCCCGTCGATGCCGCCGAACTCGTCCACGACGAGCGCCATATGGTGGCGTGTCTGGCGCATCTGCACCAGCAGCGCCAGAACCGGCATGCTCGGCGCCACGATCAGCACCTCGCGCAGCATGTCCTTGAGCGGCGTGGACGTCCCGCGCACCACGGACGCCATGATGTCCTTGATGTGGACCATGCCCACGACGTCGTCCAGCGTCTCGCGGAAGACGGGCACGCGCGAGTGCGCCTCCTCGGCCAAACGGCGGACGACCTCGTCGGTGGGGGTGTCGATCTCGATGGCGAAGATGTCGGCGCGCGGCACCATGATGTCGGAGGCGGTGCGCTTGCGCAGCTTGAGGATGTTGCCGAGGAGCCGGCGCTCCTCGTCGCTCATGGCGTCGGGGGAGCCCCGGTCGTCAACCAGTTCCTCCAGCGCCTCGCGCAGCCCGCTCTCGGCGCGCCCTCCGAACACGGTCCGCAGCCAGCCTTTGAACTGCTGCGGGAAGCCACCTTGGTGCGATTGGTCGTCGGCCCCGTCTGCACGGGGCGATCTTGGGCCGGAAAGGTCGGTCATCTCTCTTCGGGGGTGTGGGCGGCACCGGCGGCATAGGGATCCGCGATGCCAAGGGTGGCAAGCACGGCCGTCTCCAAGGCCTCCATGCGGGAGGCCTCATCCTCTTCGTCGTGGGTGAACCCCAGCAGATGAAGCACGCCGTGCACCACAAGGTGTGCGACATGGTCCGACAATGCCTTGCCTTGCTCCCGCGCCTCACGGTCCACGGTTTCAAAGGCAAGCACCACGTCGCCAAGCAATATGGGAAATCCTGCGCCCGATGTCACGGACTCTTCCGTCTCGTCGGCAAGCGCGAAGGAGAGCACGTTGGTCGGCTTGTCCTTGCCGCGGTAGTCGCGGTTCAGCACGCGGACGGATTCGTCGTCGGACAGGGTGACGGACATCTCGGCCCCTTCGGGCGGAATCCGGTGGGCCGCCCCGGCCCGGACCGCCCCCGCCACCGCGGCACGGGCGGCGCGCTCCGCCAACCCCTCCGGGTCCTCCAGCGCATCCCATCCACCGGCATCGCGACCGACGTCGATCTCCACCTGTCCCGTCATATCCGTCCCGTCACGCCGATCCGGTCACTCCCCGGCGCCCCCTGGGCCGCGCCCGGGTTCGACTGCGTCCTGTCGTGGGCGTCGTAGGCCCGCACGATGCGGGCAACCAGGGGGTGCCGCACCACATCCGCCTCGGTGAAACGGACGAAGGCGATTCCATTGACATGCTGGAGGATGTCCAGCGCGTCCTGAAGTCCCGACCGCTGCCCCTTGGGCAGATCGGTCTGGGACAGGTCCCCCGTGATCACCATGCGGGACCGGTCCCCCAGCCGGGTCAGCAGCATCTTCATCTGCATCGGCGTGGTGTTCTGCGCCTCGTCCAGAATGACGAAGGCGTTGGCCAGGGTCCGCCCGCGCATGAAGGCCAGCGGCGCGATCTCGATCTCGCCGTTGCCCATGCGGCGCACCACCTGGTCCGCCGGCATCATGTCGTACAGCGCGTCGTAGAGCGGGCGCAGGTAGGGGTCGACCTTCTCCTTCATGTCGCCCGGGAGGAAGCCGAGGCGCTCGCCCGCCTCCACCGCCGGCCGCGACAGGATGATGCGGTCAACCTCGCCGCCCAGCAGCAGCGTGACGGCCTGCGCGACCGCGAGATAGGTCTTGCCCGTGCCGGCGGGCCCGAGACCGAACACCATCTCGTTTTCGGTCAGGGCCTTCAGGTAGACGGCCTGGGCCGGGCTGCGAGGGGTGATGGTGCGCCGCTTCGTGCGCAGATGCAGGTCCTGGGCCGGGGCATGGCCGTCCGCCTCGCCGGCCGCGCCGGCCAGCCGCACCGCGCCGTCCACGTCGCCGGCATCGACCGACAAACCCTTCTTCAGGCGCTGCCACAGTGCATCCAGCGCGGACCGCGCCACCTCAACCGAGGCCGCCGGCCCGGCGATGGTCAAACGGTTGCCCCGGGACACAAGCTGCACGCCCAGTTGGCTCTCGACCCGCGCCAAATGGCTGTCATGGGGCCCGTAGAGCATCGGGACGAGCGCATTGTCGTCGAACTGCAACTCAATCCGCCGGTCCACGACCGAATTCAAGCCGGCCCCTCCGCATTGGCGCTTTCGCCATTAACCCACTCACCCGTCGCAATGGTTCCAGCGACGCTGACGGCGTAGGCGGCCTCGATGCGCACATCGACGATCCGGCCGAGCAAGCGGTCGGGCCCGGCGGCGTGCACCGCCTGCATATACGGGCTGCGGCCGAGCAACTGGCCGTCGTGCTTGCCGCGGCGGTCGAACAGGACCGGCACCGTCCGCCCGACCGTCCCCTCGTTGAACGCATGCTGCTGCGCGGACAACAAGGACTGCAGCGCCTCCAGCCGGTCGGCCTTCACATCCTCGGGGACCTGGCGGGCCATTCCGGAAGCCGGGGTGCCGGGCCGGGCGCTGTACTTGAAGGAGTAGGCGCTGGCGTACCCGACCTCCCGGGCGAGGCGCAGCGTCTCGGCGAAGTCGGCATCGGTCTCGCCGGGGAAACCGACGATGAAGTCCGACGACAGGGCCAGATCGGGCCGCGCCGCGCGCATCCGCTCGACGATCCGGCGGTACTCGTCCGCCGTGTGCTTGCGGTTCATGGCGGCCAGGATCCGGTCGGACCCGCTCTGAACCGGCAGGTGGACGAACGGCATCAGCTGCGGCACGTCCGCATGCGCGGCCAGCAGGTCGTCGTCCATGTCGCGGGGGTGCGAGGTCGTATAGCGGATGCGGGCGAGACCGGGGATTTCAGCCAAAGCGCGCGCCAGCCGTCCAAGGCCCCAGGTGCGGCCGTCGGGCCCCTCGCCGTGGTAGGCGTTGACGTTCTGTCCGAGCAGCGTGATCTCGACCGCGCCGCCGACCACAAGGCGCTTCGCCTCGGCGAGCACCTGCGCGGCCGGGCGCGAGAACTCGGAACCGCGGGTGTAGGGGACCACGCAGAAGGTGCAGAACTTGTCGCAGCCCTCCTGCACCGACAGGAACGCCGACGGCCCCTGCGACCCGGTCTCCTCCGGCAGCAGATCGAACTTGGACTCGACCGGGAAGTCGGTGTTGACGATGGGCACGCCCGCGGCCCGTGCGGCCCTGGCCACCATCTCGGGCAGCTGGTGATAGGTCTGCGGGCCGAAGACCATGTCCACGAACGGCGCACGGGCTTGGATTTCCGCACCTTCGGCCTGGGCGACGCACCCGGCCACGGCCAGGATCATCCGCCCGCCCTCCTGCGCCTTGGCATCCTGCAGCGGGCGCAGCCGGCCGAGGTCCGAGAACACCTTCTCCGAGGCCTTTTCGCGGATGTGGCACGTGTTCAGGATCACCAGATCGGCGCCATCGGGCTCGTCCACCGGCTGGTAACCGAGGGGTGCCAGGACGTCCGCCATGCGCTGGCTGTCATAGACGTTCATCTGGCAGCCCCAGGTCTTCACGTAGAGCTTCTTGCTCGACACCTGAACGCTCGCGGCAGTCGTGGATGATCTTGCGACGGGGGATCCCGCCACGCGGCCAACATTTAGTGTCAATGCCCCCTTGGCGCCAGTCGCTTCCGGACGCGGCAGGTCCGGGCCCCCACATCGGACGGCCGTATCAGGCCGTCAGCGCGGCATCGGCAGGCGTGCCCGGACCGGACGCCCGGGCGGCGGACGGGCCGGGCTCCGGCTCCGGGGCCCGGCCGGCAATGGCACGCGAAACGCCGGCCGCCACCCGGGCCCAGCAATGCTCCGCCAGTGCCTTGCGGCTGGACACCTCGTCCAATGTCACGGGGGGATGGAACTCCACCTGCACGACCATCCGGCCGAGACGGACGAAATTCCAAAGGTGCGGGGCGAGGCTCATATCGCCGTACCAGGCGTAGAGCGTGCGGTGGGTGTAGCCGAGCGGGATGCCGTCGAGGCGGGTGGGTGTGACGGAAACCGGCTGGACCACCAGGGGCCGGCCGCCGGGCCGCAACGAAGCGACGGCGAACAGGGCGGATTTGAAGGGCAGGACGCGATTGCCGTCCGACGAGGTGCCTTCGGCGAAGAGAACCAGGTTGCCGCCGCCTTCGAGACGCGTGGCGATGTCGTCCCGGCTCTTGCCGGTCCGGCCCCGGCGGCGCTCGATGAAGACGGTCTGCTGCAGCTTCGCCAGCCAGCCGAACATCGGCCACCCGCTGACCTCGGACTTGGCAACGAAGGACGCGGGCAGGAGGGCGCCCAGCACCTCGATGTCCAGGTAGGAGGAGTGGTTGGATACGAACAGCGTCGGCTTGGCCGCGGAGGGCGATCCGATGACCACCAGGCGGATGCCGACGATGCGCAACACCTGCCGGTGGTACCAGACCGGGAAGCGCGTCCGTTCCGGCCGACGGAGCAGCAGCAGCGCCATCTGCACCGGCATGCCGCAGACGGTGAGCCCCAGGTACAGGGCCAGGCGCCAGAGGCCGAGGATTGTCGATCCCATGGCGGCAGCCCGGGCTTAGACCAGCGTACCGTCGCGGCTTCGCCGCTCGTAGTGGCGGTAGTATTTGTCGGTCACCAGATCGGTCTTCACCACGATGCAAACGTCCGTGGTGTTGAATTGGTGATCCACCACCGCGCCGTCGCCGACGAACCCGCCGAGACGCAGGTAACCCTTGACCAGAGGGGGCAGCATGTTCAGCGCCGCCCGCGGATCCACCGCATCCTGCGGAATCAGGTTCATATCCACATGGCGCTCCGGCAACGCCCGTGGGCGCAGGGCCGGCGGCGCCAGATGGTGGTGGTGCAGGTAGGACAGGGGCAGCGCCAGGGCCTGGGCATCCGTACCCGGAAGGCTGGCGCAACCGAACATCAGGGCAATGTCGAACTGGAAGACATAGGCCGCGATACCCCGCCACAGCAGTTGCATGGTCGGACGGGTCCGGTGCTGCGCATCGACGCAGGACCGGCCGAGTTCCAAAATCTCGCCCGGGTAGTTGACCAGCCGCTCGACGTCGTACTCGCTGGCGGAATAGAAGCCGCCGGCCCGTTCCGCGGCGGAACGCCGGATCAGCCGGTAGGTGCCGACCACCGACTCCGGACCAGGCCCGCGGGCATGGTCGATCACCAGCAGGTGGTCGCAGACCTCGTCGTAATCGTCGAAATCACGCCGGTGCCGCTCCATCTCGGGCGTCGGCTGCGCGGACATCTCCTCGTAGAACACCCGGTAACGGAGGGCCTGCGCCGCGTCGATGTCGGCCGGACTGTCCGCTAGCCGGATTTCAAGGTTGCCCTGCCTGATCTCGCCTTCGCCAAGTGGTTCAGCGATGGTTTCGGCCATGTCTGGGTATGCACCGTTCCTGAAACCGGCCTGCGCGACGGCACAGGCTGCCGGATGCCCTACGGGCGCAACAGGCATAGCACGAATGGCCGACCCGCGGTCAACCCGTCCATCGCCCCACCGATGGCGGCCCGTCCGGCGCCGGCCTGCCGCTCCGGCGCACGAACGTTGGCGGGATCAATCGTCGCCGGCGCCGGCTCCAACCCCTCGGCGCGCCCGCGTGCCCAGCCCGATCTGCTTGGCAAGGCGGCTGCGTTGGGTGGCATAGTTCGGTGCCACCATCGGATAGTCGGGCGGCAGCCCCCAACGTTCGCGGTACTCTTCGGGCGTCATGCCGTAGGCGGTCTTGAGATGCCGCTTCAGCATCTTGAGCTTCTTCCCATCCTCCAGGCACACGATGTACTCGGGCGTGACCGACTTTTTAATCGGAACGGCCGGAACCGGACGCTCGGGCGTGGGGGCAGCATTGGCACCGACCGAAGCAAGGCTCCGGTAAACCTGCTGGATCAGAATCGGCAGATCGGCTGGCGCAACCATATTGTTCGAGACGTGGGCGGCCACGATTTCGGCCGTCAAAGACAACAGCTCGTTCGATGGCGTCTCGTTCATATCAACCGGTCTCCACTCGATGTTTCTTCTTGTATAAGTTGACCATCACAGGAATGCAATATCCAACCGACAAGCAGAAAAGAAAATGACCCAGAACACAGTGCACACCACGCACTTCATCGACGTAACATCCGAGGTTTGCCCGCTCACCTTCGTGCGGACCAAACTGGCGTTGCAGCGCCTGCACGTGGGAGAGGTGCTGGAAATCAGGCTCAATCCTGGCGAGCCTCTGGAAAACGTGCCACGGTCATTGACCGAACACGGGCACACCGTCCTATCGGTCGCCCCGGAAGACCCCGCCGCCCCGAACGGGCCGCACCGTCTGGCGGTCCGCAAACGCTGATGTGGTCCGGACGGTCACAGCAGGCCGAGAAGCGGCCCGCGCATGACAATGGCGTCGCGTCCGTCGCGGTAGTAGGCGCGGCGGCGCCCGACTTCGAGAAAACCCACGCCGCGGTACAGCCCCAGGGCAGGCGCATTGTCGTGCGCGACTTCCAAAAACAGGTCCACCGCCCCGCGCGAGCGCAGCCCTGCGGCGGCGGCCCGCAACAGGTCGCGGCCAATGCCGCGCCGCCGCCAACCGGGCCGCACGCAGATGGTGAGGATCTCGGCCTCGTCGGCCACGCTCCGCGCCAGGAGAAAACCCGCGGGCTCCGCCCCGTCCACCGCGATGAGGCCCATGGCGCCCGGATCGGCCGCAAGCCCGGCGATGGCCGCCTCGTCCCAGGGATCGGCGGGAAAACATTCGCCGTGCATCGCCGCCGCCACGCCCAGATGCGCAAGGGTCAGGGCCGCGATACCGGTCATCCCGGTGGCCGGGGAAGGGGCGGCAGCGTCACATCCGGCGGACGCAGATAGAGGGGCGACGGTGGAACGGCCGCGGCACTGCGGCCGGCAGCGATGCGGGCCACGACCTCGGCGTCCGGCACCGACGACGGCGCAACCGGGACGCCACCGAGGCCGGGTGAGGCCGCCAAAAGCGATGCCCCGTCACCCGCCAGCACGGCGTCCCCCGGTCGGTTGGCCACGTCCGCGGCCACCTCCGCCACCGTGGCGACCCGGGAGGGGCCGATGGGGGCAAGATCCGCCCCGAACGCCTGCACGAACAGGTCGCCCCGACGGCTGTCGATGGCGACCCACACGTGCCGGCCGGCCCGCAGCGTGGCAGGCACCGCATGTGCAATGGCGTCGAACGTGGTGACCGGCACGCAGTCGAGCCCGGTGGCCAGCACCAGCCCGCGGGCCGCCGCCAGTCCGACCCGGATGCCCGTGAACGACCCCGGCCCCACGGTCACCGCCAGGCGGTCGAGATCACCGTAGTCCAGACCGGCCTGCGCCAGTGCCGCCTCGATGACCGGGATCAGGCGCTCGGCCTGCCCGCGCGGTCCGTCCGCCCGGGCGGCCCCTGCCGTCCGGCCATCCACCAGCACGGCTGCGGTGGCGCCGGTCACCGCGCAATCGAAGGCGAGGATACGCACCACTGACCTCACACGATCCGGCAAGCCTCGTCGAACGGCAGACGGGGCAAGCGCGGGAGCAGCTTCTCGTCAACGCCGTGGCCCAGGTTGCATAGGAGATTGGATTTGATCCGCTCGTCCGGAAAGAATTCCCGGTCCAGCTTCGCGTTGTCGAAGCCCCCCATGGGACCGCAATCCAGGCCCAGCGCCCGCGCCGCGATCATGAAGTACGCGGCCTGGAGGGTTGCGTTCTGCATTGCGTCCCGTTCGGCCGTGGGCTTGCCCTCGAACCACGAGCGTGCGGCCGGGTTGTGCGGGAACAGGTGGTCCATCCGTTCGTAGAAGCGCAGGTCGTAGGCCAGGATCGCACAGACCGGCGCCGCCATGGTCTTGTCCACGTTGCCGGGGGACAGGCAGGGGCGCAGCCGCTCCTTCGCCTCCTTCGACTTCACGAACACCACCCGCATGGGCGAGCTGTTGGCCCCGGTCGGGCCGAGTTTCGCCAATTCGTAGATTTGGCGAAGCAGTGCGTCCTCCACCGGAATGTCGGCCCACGCGTTATGGGTGCGGGCCTTGCGGAAGATAAGATCCAAACCGGCATCGTCGAGCATCGGTCGCACGGACAACGTCCCTTGCTGTCAATCCACGCAATGGCTCCGGGCAATCCGGGCCGATCCGGTCGCGACACTGGCGGCAAGGACGCGTCGACGCAAGCCCGGGCGACCGTGCTTGCAATATTCGAAAATTTTATGAGACCTTCGAACCATGCGTCCCGGTCCCAGACGGCGCCCCCCGCCGATACGCCTTTTCGCCGCGGCCCTGGTGTTGTCCGCGCTGGCCGTGTTTGCCGTGGGTGAGACACGGGCCCAACCCATTGCACGCAGGGGTGGCTCCGTCGGAACGGACGGCGGAGCGGTCGTGCTGGCCTATAGCCGGTTCGGCGACGACGAGTTGGGAGCCAACGGCATCCGGATCGACCAGTTCGAAGAGCACTTGAGCGAACTCCGGACCGGCAACTACACGGTGCTGCCGCTTGCCAGGATCGTGCGCGCCCTGTCGGCCGGCGATCCCCTGCCCGACCGAACCGTTGCCATCACCATCGACGAGGCGTCGCGCTCGTTCCACCAGCTCGCCCTGCCGCGGCTGCGGGCAGCGGGACTGCCCTTCACCCTGTTCGTGTCGCCGGACCCGTTGGACCGCGGGGCGCCGACGCACATGAGCTGGGCGGAGTTGCGCGACACGGTCTCGGCGGGTGCCGAGTTCGGGGCCCTGCCCACCTCGCCCGTTCCGATGCCGGCCCGCAGCCACGCGGAAAACCGGGCAGCCATCCTGCGCAGCATCGAGCGCCTGAAGGCCGAGCTGGGCATGGCGCCGACGTTGCTGGCCTATCCCTACGGCGAGCATGGCGCGTCGCACCGCGCGCTGGCCGAGGCATTGGGGCTGGAGGCGGCATTCGGCCAACAGTCCGGTGTCGCTTGGCGCGGCACGGACCGGTTCGCCCTGCCCCGTTTCGTGATGAACGACACCTTCGGCGGGCTGGAGCGCTTCGTGCTGGCGGCCAATGCCTTGCCATTGCCGGTCGCCGACGTGGTCCCGGCGGATCCGCTGTTACGTCAGAACCCGCCCGCGGTCGGCTTCACCATCGGACCGGTGGCGGAAAGCCTGGACAGGTTGGCCTGCTTTGCCACCGGGATCGGACGGACCGCTTTGGAGCGCCTGGAGCCCGACCGGATCGAAATCCGACTGGCGGAACCGCTCCCGCCCGGCCGCACCCGCATCAATTGCACCCTGCCCGCCGGCGAAGGCCGGTGGCGCTGGTTCGGGATGCAATTCTTCGTCCCGGGGTAAGGGGCGCCACCGGAATGCAACCCCGTCGTTTTACTGCCCGTCGTTCTACTGTTTGAGTGCTTCCCAGACGTCGGCGAAGTCGCCGTGGTGGCGCTCGAACAGGGCCAGCAGCCCGGGATCGAAATGGGCGGCCGGATCCAGCCGGTCATCGCCCGTCAGCATGATCTCCACCGTGCGCGCGTGGTCGATGCCGGCCTTGTAGGGCCGCGTGCTGCGCAGCGCATCGTAGACGTCGGCGATGGCGACCAGCCGGGCGGACACCGGGATGTCCGTGCCGGCAAGGCCGCGCGGATATCCGCCGCCCCGCCACCGTTCATGGTGGGACAGGGCGATCTCGGCCGCCATCTGCAGGCGGTCGGAGACGCGCAGAATCTCGTAGCCGTATTCGGCGTGCCGCTGCATCTCGGCGAATTCCTCCGCCGTCAGCCGCCCCGGTTTCTTCAGGATGGCCTGATCCACGCTCATCTTGCCGACATCGTGCAGCTGCGCCGAATACCGGATCTCCTCGCAAAAGGCGTCCGGTAACCCGGCCCGCCGGGCCAGCGCGTAGCTGTACTCGCTGACGCGCTGGATGTGCTGGCCGGTGTTCTCGTCATGCAGTTCGGCGGCACGGGCGAGCAGGCGGACGGAGACCTGGAAGGCGGCTTCCGTTTCCGCCCGCAACGCCTCGACCTGGGCCTGTTCCTCGCGGAGCCTTCGGTTGCCGGCCCGCAGCTTGGCATTCGCCTCGGCGATCCGATCCATTGCCTCTGCCTGTTCCAGGACCCGGCCGAGAACCGCATTCACAGGGGCGATCAGGGCCTCGTGGGCAGGCTCGAAGGGGGCGACCTCGCCCGTCACGGGATCCAGGCGGTTGACCAGTTGGACCACGCCGATGTGCTCGCCCCTGAAATTGCCCAGGGGGAAGCACAGGATCGACCGTGTCCGGTACCCGGTCGCGACATCGACGCCGGGATTGAAGCGGTATTCCGAATCAGGCGGCAACGCGTAGGCGTCGTCGATCAGCGCCGTCCGGCCCGTCACCGCAACGTGGCCGGCGATGGACCGGCTGTCGTACGGCACCGTGAACGAACGGTCCTTCATGCGGATCCGGTCGTTCTGGACGCTCATCGCCTCCAACACCCGCCGGCGGCCGGCCCGCCGCACCAGGAAGATGGTTCCCGCCTCCGCCCCCGTCGCCTGACGGCAGCCGGCGAGGATCCGGTGGCTGATGGCGCGCACCGAGCCGCCACCCGCCGTCTGTTCCAAAAGTGCGAGAAGCGTGTCGATCATCGTGCCGGCGGTACAGGGAAGCGGCGCACCCGCCACCGGCAGGTGCTACCAGTTGATGATCCCCCAAATATACAACCATCCACCCGCAAGCACCAAGGAGGCGATTGTGATCGGCACGCCGGCGCGGGCATGGTCCATGAAACCCAGGCGCACGCCGACCTGGGCCGCCCGCTCCGCCACGATGAGATTGGCAAGGCTGCCGACCAGCAGGAGATTGCCGGCCAGCGTGGAAAGGAGCGCCAGTGCGGTCAGGGCACCCGCGGGCGGATCGGGCCACACCGACAGCAGCATGACCACGGTCGGCACGTTGCCGATGGTGTTGCTTGCAAGCAGCGATAAGGGCGCCAGAACGGACAGGCGGTCGGGAAGGAGCCCGGACTCGGCCAATCCGGCAAGGGCCCGCGCCGGCAGCCCGGTCGCGGCGAACGCGCCGTTGAGCGCGAACAGGCAGGCGAAGAGGACCAGAAGCCCCCAATCGACCGAGCCCAACAGGTCGCGGCTCCGCCGTCTGCGACTTGTGAGCATCGCCGCGGCGATCGCCAGGACGCCGGCCTCGTGGGGGACCGGCGCGGCGAACAGGGCCAGCAGCGCGACCATGCCCGCCAGCCCCTTTGCCACGGCGGGACGGTCAAGGGCGGAAAGGGACACACCGGCCGCAACCGCCGGCACGGTCACGGGCGCCTCCACGACCATGCGTCCGCGCCACTGCCAACCGACGACCACCAGGACGAGCCCCATCGCCGCAAGGGCCGGCGGACCGCAGACGGCCACGAACGGCCAGAAGGCGAGATCGCCGGCCTGCCCGATCACGATGTTCTGCGGATTGCCGATGATGGTGGCCGCCGATCCCGCATTCGCGGACGCGGCCAACGCGATCAGATAGGGCCGCGGGTCCAGACCACGCGCGGCGATGCCCTGACATAGCAGGGGCGTCATCGCATAGACCACGATGTCGTTGGCGAGCAGCGCGGACAGGCCCCCCGACACACCGACCGTCAAGGCCAGGAGTGCCAGGGGCGACCGCCGCGCGGACGCGATGCGGAGCGCGCAGGCGTCGTAAAATCCGGAAACGGCGAACTGGCCGGACAGCAGCATCAGGCCGAACAGGATCAGCAGCGTCGGGGCATCGATGGCCCCCGTCAACGCAGCCGTGTCCGCCGCACCGGCCGCCAGCAGGATGGCGACGGCGACCAGGGCCAGGCCGGCCCGGTCGAGGCCGAATCCGGGGACACGACCGGCGGCCATGCCGGCATAGGTCAGGGCGAAGACGGCAACGACGAGCCAACCCGTCATAGGGCCGCCGGCCCTTCGGCAATCCGCCGTGTCAGACCGCCGAACGCATGTCTCCACGCACTCGGCTTGTTCCTCAAGCGCCGGCGCACCGCTTGGCTTGCGTGCCCTCTATTTGGAATGTGGGGGGCGCGGGACGCGGTCGCGTCCGCCGCCGAGCGAAAGTCCAAACTTCCGCTCGGCGGTATCAGGCCCTGTAGGCCTGTCGGACGGCACCCCAGTGGCGGCCCTGCACGCGGATCGGCGCCGACACGTCCTTCATCAGCACGAACCGTCCGCCGCCCATGTCGCGGCGGTAGGCCTGCAGCAGGAACGGCTGTTGGTTCCGCCCTGCGGCGAGACCGACCCGGTCGTCGAAGATCCGGCGGTTGCGGCAGTTGGCCATGTTCCATGCGGGGTCCGGTCCCTGCGGCTGCGAGAACTTCCGATTGTGTGTCGGAAGGTAGCCGTTCCGGTCCACCGCCGCACAGAAAACGATGCGGTCGTTCGTCCCGAGCACGGGTTCCTGCAACGCCGGCAGCACCCGGTCCGCAAGCGCGGTGAACCGGGTCGTGAACTGTTCGGGGTTCGTGCCCGGGATCGGCACGTACCGGGTGTCGAACAGATCGGCGAGGGCGATGTCGCCCTGGGCGACCGCATCCTCGAACAGTGCCTGGGCACGGGCCGCGACGTCCTGGACCTGACGGATGAACGGCGTGTCCACCGTATCGACCCCCAGCCCCGCGGTCCCGCCGACCAGCCGCTCGCCCAGCCCGATCAGTTTGTTCAACCGGTCACGGGCGCTCGCCAGGCTCTGGTCCGATTGGGCGACACCGGCCGCCAGTTCGGCCACGTTGTGCGCCACGCCGCCGATCTCGGCACCGATGCCGCCGACCGCGGCATCGATGTTGGCGATCTGGGCATCAACCTCGCCCATGGCAGCGGCGACCGTGTCGAAAACCCGGCCGATGGCGACCGTGCCCTCCTCGGCGGCACCGGCCTGCGCGGCGCTCGCCCCGCTTTCCGCAATCACGGCCTGTGCCTGCCCGGCCAGGGCCCGCAGGGTGGCATGGATCTCGGTGGTCGCCTCGGTGGTCTTGCGGGCCAACGCCTTCACCTCGCCCGCCACGACGGCGAAGCCGCGGCCGGCTTCGCCCGCGCGGGCGGCTTCGATCGTGGCGTTCAAGGCCAGCAGGTTGGTTTGCGATGCGATCCCGTTGATCTCCCGGGCCACCCGGTCGACCCGCGCCAACGCCTCCTGCAGGCCGGACAGGCGCTGTTCGATGGCAACGGCCGAACGCGCCAGCATGCGGACATCGTCCAGGGACCGGTCCAACCGCCCGCGGGAGGTGGCAAGTTCGGTCCGTGCGGCGGCAGCAACGTTCCCGGCCGTGCGGGCGGCCTCGACCGCCCGGTCACCGTTCTCGCCCATGGCCTGGATGGACTGGTGAATGGTTTTGAAAACGCGCGCCTGATCGGCGATCCGGCCACTGACGTCCTCGACGTGGCCGGCGACATCGGCGATTTCGACGACGAGCGAGCCGGCGTCCTCGGCGATCAAGGATGCGACGGCCTGATATGCGGTTCCGTTTCCAGACATGGACTTCCCCGTCGGCACAAAAACCTTTGCCGACTCAGGAACCAAATCGAGGTATATGCAACCATAAACAGCAGAAGAGCGTGGACATTCCCGCCGCCGGCCCCGCCCATGGCCTTGCTCCAGCGCCTTGTGCCCTTAGGGTCCGCGCTTGCGGATTTCCCTGGACCGCCGGATCAGATGATCCAGACGTTCGTCGTCCAGACCTTCCGGCTCCTGGTGGATCAGGATCTCGGCCCCTGGGAATGCGGCCCGCAGACGCGCCTCCACTGCGTCGGTGATGTCGTGCGCTTCGGCCAGGGTCAGACCGCTGTCCAACTCCAGGTGCAGTTCCATGAAGACCCGGTCCCCGCTGCGGCGGGTCCGCAAATCGTGCATGCCACGCGTGGCCTCGTGCGCCAGGACGATATGCGCGATCCGGTCCCGGTCCACCGCCGGCAACTCGCGGTCCATCAATACGTCCAGCGCCCCCACCGCGATGCGCCAGGCCCCGCGGACCAGGACGGCGGCAATGACCAGCGCAAACACCGAATCGATCAACGGCAGGCCCGTGGCCTGGGTCAGCAGGATGGCGGCGATGACCGCCAGGTTCGCCAGCAAATCGCCACGGTAATGCAGGCTGTCGGCGTCGATGGCCATCGACCCGGTGCGGGCGATGACACGGTGCTGGAACAGGACGAGTGCGGTCGTCAGGACGATCGACAGCCCCATGACGGCAAGGCCGACGGTGGACTCGCCGATCGGCTGCGGCGTCACGATGCGCTGCACCGCCTCGACCGAAAGGAAGACGGCGGATCCGGTGACGAACGCCGCCTGCGCCAGGGCCGCCAGGGGTTCCGCCTTTCCGTGGCCGTAGCGGTGCGACCGGTCGGCCGGCCGCTGCGCGTGCATGACCCCGTACAAGGTCACGGCGGACGCCATCAGATCCACGCAGGAGTCGATCAGCGAGGACAGGATGCTGACCGACGCCGTGACGAGATAGGCCGCCAGCTTGGCCACGATCAGCACCAGCGCGACGCCGACGCTGGCGTATGTGGCCTGGGTCCGCATCCGTTGGGCGTCCCGGTCGCCGACCGTGCCCGTCATGGAGGGATCCGGCCGGGTCACGGGAACAGGCGTTCGACGCGCCACGGCACCCCATTGCCCGTGCGTTCGTACAGGAAGCGGTCGTGCAGGCGGAACGGGCGGTCGATCCAGAATTCCATCCGGTGCGGCAGGACGCGGAAGCCGGACCAGTGCGGCGGGCGAGGAATATCCTCGCCCGGAAAGCGCGCTTCCACCTCGGCCACCGCACGTTCCAAATCGCCCCGTTCCGCGAGGGGGCTGGATTGCCGGGACGCCCAGGCCCCGATTCGGCTGCCCCGCGGCCGGGATGCATAGTAGGCATCCGCCTCGGCCTCGGACACCCGCTCCACCGGTCCTTCCACGCGAACCTGCCGGCGAAGCGATTTCCAGTGGAAGACCAATGCGGCCCGGGGATTGTCGGACAGCTGCCGCCCCTTCCGGCTTTCCAGGTTCGTGTAGAAGACGAACCCACGGTCGTCCCGCCCCTTCAGCAGCACCATGCGCACCGATGGCGCCCCCGACGCATCGGCCGTCGCCAGCGCCATGGCGTTCGGATCGTTCGGCTCGGCCGCACCAGCCTCGCGCAGCCATTCGTCGAACAGTGCAAAGGGATCCTCGGCGGTTTGGGCGTCCATGGCGCGTACCCTTGGGGCTGTGTGGCGGAGGCCGTGTGTGGAATGGCGGAGGTGCGGCCCCAAGTCTATGACGAAGGGCCGTGGATCTGATATGGAACAGCCAATCCCGTCCGTCACGACCGGTTTTCCAAAGATGCGCATCCGCCTTTCCCGCCTGGCGGTCCCCATCGTCGCCACCCTTTGCGCCACCGTGGCCGCCTGCACCCATGACCAGACCCCGCCGCAGGTCACCCAGCCCGCGGTCCGCCCATCCGAGCCCGGCACCCTGCTGGGCGCGCTCCTGGCCAGCGAGGTCGGGGCCGGCGTGAGGGAGTCCGACGTCCCCCTGGCCCAGCGGGCCGCCACCCAGGCGCACACCACCCGGGTGGGCGCCGAGGTGACATGGAAGAACCCGGAGACCGGCAATTCCGGCACCATCACCCCGGTTCGCGAGGGTTACGCCCCGGACGGCCGGTTCTGCCGCGAATACCAGCAGTCGGTGACGGCCCAGGGCCGCACCGGCGCCGTGTTCGGCATCACCTGCCGGCAACCCGACGGTGGCTGGCGGCTGGCCAGCAATTGAGGTCCAGGGCATGGTGGCCTGGATATTCGGGGTCCGGACATCGAGGCCCGGGACATTGAGTCCCAGGACATTGAGGCATTGAGTGGCGACAAGCGTGCGCGATCCCTACCAAGTCCTGGGCGTCCCCCGGTCGGCCAGCGTCGACGAAATCAAAAAGGCCTATCGACGCCTGGCGAAGGAACTGCACCCCGACCTGAACCCGGGCCGCAAGGACATCGACGCCCGTTTCAAGGAGCTGAACAGCGCCTACGAGCTGCTGTCCGATGCGGACAAGCGCGCCCGTTACGACCGTGGCGAGATCGACGCCGCCGGCGCGGAGCGGACGGACCGGTTCTACCACCGCGGCGGCCGGCGTTCGGGGGCCCGGAGCGAGGGGTTCGCCTATGACCCCGACGACCTGTTCAGCGACCTGTTCGGCGGCCGGCGGCGCGGGGGGGGAGCCGGGGGCGGATCGGGAAGCGGCTGGTCCGGTTCGTCCGAGTTCAAGGCCAAGGGCAGCGACGTCACCTACTCCCTGACCGTCCCGTTCCTGGAAGCCGCACTGGGCACGAAGCGCCGGGTCGCGCTGTCCACCGGCAAGAGCATCGACGTCGTCATCCCGCCCGGGACCGAGGACCAGCAGAAGCTGCGCCTGAAGGGCCAGGGGCTGGGCGGCATCGGCGGCGGCGCACCCGGCGATGCGATCGTCGAGGTGTGGGTGGAGCCGCATCCCCATTTCACCCGCAAGGGCGCGGACATTCACCTGGACGTGCCGGTCGGGCTGGGCGAAGCGGTGCTCGGCGCCTCCATCCGCGTGCCCACCATCGACGGCCCCGTGGCCCTCAAGGTCCCGCCGGGCTCGAACACCGACAGCGTCCTGCGGCTCCGGGGCAAGGGCGTGGTCGACCAGCAGACGCGCCAGCGCGGCGACCAGTACGTGAAGCTGAAGGTCGTACTGCCCGACCCGCCGGACCCTGAACTGACCGCAGCGGTGGAGCGCTGGGCCCGCACCTCGAGTTACAATCCACGCCGCAAGGCGGGACTGGAGTAAGCCGGCCCAACCGGTGGCCGTACCGTGCGGCGCAAAATGCGGTATTATCCCGTTCGGATGGGCTCCACCACGAAAGCTGCGCGCGCGGAGACACGATGGGCCTGCATGTAACCTTCCGGGGGGTCCGCGGCACCGTCCCGTGCCCAACGCGTGAGCACATCGGCTACGGCGGCAACACGAGCTGCGTTCAGGTGGCGGCCGGCGATCGCACGATCATTCTGGACGCCGGCACCGGCATACGCGCCGTGGGGCAGGACCTGCTGTCCCGTGGCGTGAACGAGGCGACGCTGCTGCTGACCCACGTCCACCACGACCACATCAACGGGCTGCCGTTCTTCGCCCCGGTGTTCCAACCGAATTGGCGCGGCCGGGTGCTGTGCGGAAACATCGAGCACTACAAGGGCGGGATCAAACAGGCCCTGACCAAGTATATGGAAGCGCCGCTGTTTCCGGTGCCCCTGCCCACCATGCCGGCGGAGCTGGAGTTCGTGGACTTCCGCGCGGGCGAGTCGTTCGACCTGGACGGCGGGATCACGGTGCGGACGGCACTGCTCAACCATCCGGACGGCGCGACGGGATACCGGGTCGAACACGGCGGGGCGTCATTGGCGTACGTCACGGACACCGAGCATGTGCCCGGCCGCCCGGACGAGAACGTGCTGCGCCTGATCGAAGGCTGCGACCTCGTCATCTACGACTGCGCCTACACCGAGGAGGAATTCCCGGCCCGCATCGGCTGGGGCCATTCCACCTGGACCGAGGGCATCCGGCTTTGCCGGGCCGCGGGCGCCAAGCGTCTGGCCCTGTTCCACCACGACCCCTCGCACGACGACGTCCGCATGGCCGCCATCGAGGCGGACGCGAAGGTGATGTGGACCGACAGTTTCGCGGCGCGTGAAGGAATGACGGTCACACTCGGTTGACCGGAACCGCCCCCCTCAAGGGCATTCAGGACCGTCGCGTCAGGCGCAGGTGCGTCCGGGCCGGGCCGCTCGACGGCCCGTCGGCGGTGAACAGTTCCTTCAGCGGCACGCCCATCACGTCCTCGTTCGCCTGCTCGGCCGCTTCCAGCAGGTGGGACAGCCGTTCCTGCCAGTTCCCGACATCCGCCAGGGCCAAGGGGCTGCGCGTCGGTCCGCGCAGGCCGATGCCCAAGGCCTTCTGGAGGTCGTGGAGCGTTGCTTCGCCCAGATCCCGGGTGGCGACCCAGGCCCCGCGCGTCGTCCGCGCGACCCAGTGGGCATCGGCCAACTGCTCCAGTGTGGTGTCGATGACGATGGAGCCCACGGGGACGCGGCCCAACAGGGTCTGACGGCGCAGACCGACGCCCAAGCGGGCCGCCAGCATCAGTTCGTACAGGACCGCCAGGGCCACGCTCAGCCGCTGGGTGGGAAGCAGGCCGCCCGAACCGTTTTTGAACAGGCGACCCGACCGCCATTCCGGCAACGACGCCGTGACCACCGCCCCGAACAGCAGCGTCGACCAGGCGATGTACAGCCAGACCAGGAAAATCGGGATCGACGACAGCGCGCCGTAGATCGTCTGGTAGACCGGGAAGCGCGACAGGTACCAGCCGAAGCCGCTTTTCGAGCATTCCAGCATGGTTGCCGCCACCAGGGCCCCGATGAACGCATCGGTCCAGCGGACCGAGCGGTTCGGGATGATGACGTACAGCAGCGTGCAGCCGGCGGTCTCGAGCAGGCCCGGCATGATCTTGCTGAGGCCCCAGAACGGCCGGGTGACCTCCCCGACCGCGCCCGAGGTCAGCAGGGCCCAGATCTGCCCGCTCAGCGACAGGCTGGCCCCGAACAGCAGCGGCGCCACCGTCAGGATGGCCCAGAACGCGAGGATCCGCAGGATCACCGGCCGCGGCTCGCGGCTGTTGAAGATGGTATTGAACGACCCCTCGATGGTGAAAAGCAGCATGATCGAGGTGAAGGCCAAGCCGACGATGCCGAAGGCGGTCAACTGGCCGGCGTTCGCCATGAAGGGCCCCAGCGCCTCCAGCAGTGCATCGCCGACCTGCGGCACCAGATTGTTGAAGATCAGCGCCTGGGCTTCGCGTTGCAGGGCCTCGTAGGCGGGAAACGCGGCGAAGATGGCGAAGCCGATGGTCATCAACGGCACCAGCGCCAGCAGTGCCGTGTACGTCAGCGCCGCGGCGGCCTGGAAGCAGTTGCCGAACCAGAACCGCTGGATGGCGTAGGACAGCAGGCTGAGGACGGCACCAGCGGCCCGGGTGCCGATCCGCACCGGCTTCAGCAACACCGCGCGGAGTGCGGACCGGCTGCCGGTTCGGGTGTCGTTGTGCGCCGCACTCATGCCGGGACCTTCACGGACGGGGTAAGCGGGCCGAGTTTGACCGCTTGGATGATTGGTGTAGGATGCGCCGGCCTCCAGAGGCCTGTTTTCCTAGAGTTTTCGAGGATTGGATGTCCAGTACCACGCCGCTCATGAAAGGCAAGCGCGGTCTCATCATGGGCGTCGCCAACGAGCGATCGATCGCGTGGGGAATCGCCAGTGTCGCCGCCCAGCATGGGGCCGAACTCGCGTTCACCTACCAGGGCGACGCGCTGTCCAAGCGTGTACGCCCGCTTGCCGAAAGCATCGGGTCCAAGCTGGTTCTGCCATGCGACGTCACCGACGAGGCGAGCATCGACAGCGTGTTCGCGTCGATCAAGGACACGTGGGGCGGTCTGGACTTCCTCGTCCATGCGATCGCTTTCTCGGACAAGTCCGAACTGGACGGTCTGTACCTTAACACGACCCGGGCGAACTTCGCCCGGACCCTGGACATTTCCTGCTACTCCTTCACCGCGGTCAGCCAACGCGCGGTTCCGTTGATGTCCGAGGGCGGCTCGCTTCTCACGCTCAGCTATTACGGTGCCGAACGGGTCATGCCCCACTACAACGTGATGGGTGTGGCGAAGGCGGCGCTCGAAGCGAGCGTACGTTATCTGGCCATGGACCTGGGCGGCCGGAACATCCGCGTCAACGCCATCTCGGCCGGCCCCATCAAGACGCTGGCCGCCAGCGGCATCGGCGATTTCCGCCATATCCTGAGGTGGAACGAACTGAACGCGCCCTTGCGCCGCAACGTCACCACCCAGGAGGTCGGAAACGCGGCCCTGTACCTTCTGAGCGACCTGGGCTCGGGCGTGACCGGCGAGGTCATGCACGTGGACGCCGGCTACCACGTGGTCGGCATGGCCGCCGTGGACAGCGCACCGGAAACGGCGAAACTCCTTCAAAGCCTGTCCGGCACCACGGCCGGCTAGGCTTGGCGGCGCATATGGCTGGCAACGGATTCGGCACCCTCTTCCGCTTCACCACATGGGGCGAAAGCCATGGCCCCGCCATCGGCGTGGTCGTGGACGGGGTGCCCCCGCGCCTGTCCCTCGACGAGGCATACGTCCAACGGTTCCTGGACAAGCGTCGGCCCGGGCAGTCGCGGTACACGACCCAGCGCCAGGAACCGGATCAGGTCCGCATTCTGTCCGGCGTGTTCGAGGGACAGACCACCGGTACACCGATCTCGATGCTGATCGAGAACACGGACCAGCGGTCGAAGGATTATTCCGACATCGCGCGCAAGTTCCGACCCGGCCATGCCGACTATGCGTACTGGCGCAAGTACGGCATCCGCGATTACCGCGGCGGCGGCCGTTCGTCGGCGCGGGAGACCGCGTGCCGGGTTGCCGCGGGTGCCGTCGCCCGCCTGGTGCTGGGGAACGCCATCCGGGTCCGTGGCGCGCTTGTGCAGATGGGGCCCCACAAGGTCGACCGGACGCGGTGGGACTGGGCGGAGGTTGACCGCAATCCCTTCTTCTGCCCCGACCCGCAGGCCGCCGCCGCATGGGGCCCCTGGCTGGACGAGGTGCGCAAGTCCGGCTCGTCCGCCGGAGCGGTGGTCGAGGTGGTGGCGTCGGGCGTTCCGGCGGGCCTTGGCGCACCGCTGTACGATAAGCTGGATGGGGATCTCGCCCGCGCACTGATGACCATCAATGCCGTGAAGGGCGTGGAGATCGGCGACGGGTTCGCGGCCGCGGCCCTGAGCGGCGAAGAGAATGCCGACGAGATGCGCCGTGGGCCCGACGGAGAGGTGCAGTTCCTGTCCAACCACGCGGGCGGAATCCTGGGCGGCATATCGACCGGGCAGGACATCGTCGCGCGGTTCGCGGTGAAGCCCACCAGCTCCATCCTCAAGCCCCGGCGGACGGTGGACGAGGATATCCAGGACACGGACATCATCACGCGTGGCCGGCACGACCCCTGCGTCGGGATTCGTGCGGTGCCCGTCGGCGAAGCCATGGTGGCCTGCGTGCTTGCCGACCACCTGCTCCGTCAACGGGCCCTGGGCACATGACGGTGGGCACCTGACGGCGGCCTGAGACGGTCGCCGGGGCGCCGCACGCTATCGGACTATCGGACTATCGACAGATAGGATGGCGGGCTGAACCCGGCCTGCCAGTCGTAGACGGTGATGTTGAGGATCATGTCCACCGTCCGTCCGTCGCGGGCGAGCGGAAGACTCAGCCGCTCAAGCATCCGCACCTCGCGCGCCAGTTCGGACAGGGGCGGCCCGCGATGGTACGAGGGGACTCCGGTGTCCACGACGGTCGACAACATCGCCTCCACGGCCTCGCGGTACATGTCGAACTGGTCGACATAGTCGCCCACCTTGGCCTGAACACCGCCTTCGTAAAGGCCCGTTCCGATCAGCCGATACCGGAACCGGCGCGGTTCCCTTTCGACATCCACCAGCCAGACATTGGGAAGCGCCGGCGCCATTTCGGCCGGGTCGATGTGGTGGCGTCCGGGAAGCCCCCCTCCGACCGGGTGAGCGGCCAGCCAGTGTTTGTAGACGATGCTCGCCTTCTCCCCCAGATGCTGGGGCGTGAAGGGTTCGGGCTTCGTGGCCAGCTCGATCAACGGGGCACCAATCAGGAAATCGAATACGGTTATATTTACCACAAATGCCGAATAGCGTCACGGTGGGAAATTACGGATATCGGCAGTATTGACCCGAGCCCCTTGGCTTTCCTGCCCGGGCCACGGGCGGCTTGAACGCGGCTCGATCCCAGGGATCGTGCGGCCAAGCTCTACCTGCTTGTTTGATAGGGCAAATCCGGGCCAGGCGGTTCCGCCTGGCCCGGATTTGCCCTAGGCTTCGGCGACTCGGGGAAACCGGAACCAGCAAAACGGGGGGAAATGCATGCCGCAACCCGACCATGTCATGGCACTGCCGCTCGGCGACGAGGCCGCGTTGGATCCGGAGATGGAGGCTTATTTCGCGAAGTGCCGGGAAAAGCTGGGGTTTGTGCCCAATGTGCTCCGCAGCTACACGCTGAAGCCCGAAAAACTGAAGGCCTTCGTCGAATTCTACGACGAGCTGATGCTGGCCCCCAGCGGTCTGACCAAGCTGGAGCGTGAGATGATCGCGGTGGTCGTCTCGTCGGCGAACCGTTGCTACTACTGCCTGGTTGCACACGGACAAGCCGTGCGGCGCTTGTCGGGCGACCCGGAATTGGGCGAGATGCTGGTGATGAACTACCGCGTGGCCAAGCTTGAACCCAGGCACCGCGCGATGCTGGACTTCGCCTGGAAGCTCACCACCACGCCCTGGGAGGTGGGCGACGCCGACCGCGAGGGGCTGAAGGCACAGGGCTTCACGGATGAGGACGTGTTCGACATTGCCAATGTGGCGGGGTTCTTCAACATGTCGAACCGGGTGGCTTCGGCGGTCGACATGATCCCCAATCCCGAGTACCACGCCCTCAATCGGTGAGGCGGACCGGTCCGGCGGACACGCCGGAGCGGCTCATCCGCTTGTTCGAACAACATGTGGAGCCTGGCCGCCCGATCCGGTGGACCGGGCCGTGCCCTGATCGCGCCGCCAAACGGGGAGCCACCGCGTGGCCATCCTACGCTTCATCGTCCGCGTCTTCGCCCTCGTGGGGCTGCTCGTCGTCCTTCTCGCCGTCGCCATCGGTGCCTGGTTCTGGGACATCGCCGGGCGCCGGCAACCGCTGCCCGACGCGATCGTGCTGGAACTCGACCTGTCCCGGCCACTGGTGGACCGGTCCCCCGCGGATCCTCTGGCGGCGGCCGTTTTCGGACAGGATCCGAGCGTTACGGAAGTGGTGGAGGCGCTGGACAGGGCACGTGCCGACCCGCGGGTGAAGGGGGTGCTGGCCCGCGTCGGCGGGGCGGAACTTGGCATGGCCAAGACCCAGGAGATCCGCGATGCCGTCGCCCGCCTGCGGGGGACGGGACGCTTCGCCATCGCCTTCGCCGACAGCTTCGGCGAAGGGGCGTCGGGCATGAGGGACTACTATCTCGCCACGGCGTTCGGCGAGATCTGGATGCAGCCGACGGGCACCCTGGGGATCACCGGCGTTTCCACCTCGATTCCGTTCCTGCGCGGCGCCTTCGACAAGTTGGGCGTGGAGCCGCAACTGGAGCACCGCCGCGACTACAAGAGCTTCAGCAACACCTTCACCGAACAGGATTTCACGCCCCAGCACCGCGAGATGACGGAATGGCTGGTCCGCGACCTGTTCGAACAGATGGTTGAAGGCATCGCCGTGGCCCGCAACCTGTCCTCCGACATGGTCCGGGCACTCGTCGACCGGGCTCCCCTGACGGACCGGGAGGCGACGGACGGACGGTTGCTGGACCGGCTCCTCTACCGGGACGAGGCGCAGTCGGCCGTGCGCGCCATGGCCGGTGGCGGGGTCCTGGTCGAGACCGGGAACTACCTGGACGGTGCCGGCCGGCCGAACCGCCAGGGCCCCGTGGTGGCGGTGGTGCACGGCAACGGCCCGATCCGGCGCGGTGGCGATGAGCTGGGCAGCCTCCTGGGCGATGAGGTGATGGCCGCGGACACCATCTCCGAGGCGATCCTGGAGGCCGTCGACGATCCCGCCGTACAGGCCATCGTCTTCCGGGTGGACAGCGGCGGCGGATCGGCGGTCGCGTCCGAAACGATCCGGCGGACGGTCGTCCATGCCCGGAATGCGCGCAAGCCCATTGTCGTTTCGATGGGCGATGCGGCGGCGTCCGGCGGATACTGGATCGCGGTCGATGCCGACCGCGTCATCGCCCAGCCGGGAACCCTGACCGGATCGATCGGTGTGGTGTCCGGCAAGTTCGCAACACGGGGATTCTGGGACACGCTCGGCGTGAACTGGGGCGAGGTGGCCCAGGGCCGCAATGCCGGCATGTTCTCGGGCGTCCGCCCGTTCTCGGAAACGGAACGGGCGCGCCTCGATGCGCTTTTGGACGAGACCTACCGCAACTTCGTGCAACGGGTGGCGCAGGCCCGCCAGATGCCCCTCGACGCCGTCGAGGCCGCCGCCGGTGGCCGGGTCTTCACCGGCCGGCAGGCCCGCGAACGCGGGCTGGTGGACGAGATCGGGGGCCTCCAGACCGCCATTGCCGCGGCAAAGCGCCTGGCGGGGATTCCCGACGAAGCACCGGTCACCCTGCGGGACTACCCGCGCCCCAAGGGCCCATTCGGAATGGCACTGGAGTTCTTCGGCATGGGGGAGGCCGCACAGGCCATCCGGCTGGTCCGCGAACTGCGGCCGGTGCTGCGGGCCCTGGCACCGGTCGTGACCCGCCGGGAGGAGGAAACGGTGCGGATGCCGGAATTGGGCCTCCGGTAGCCGGGCCCCTATCCCCGCTCCGCGACGACCAGGAACTCCTTGTTGCCCTCGGGCCCCAGGATGGGACTGTCGGCGATGCCAAGCACGCGCCACCCCATCTCCCCGGACAGCCAGGCCTGAACCCGTTCGCAGACCTCCTGGTGGAGTGCGGGATCGCGGACGACGCCGCCCTTCCCGACCCGGCCCTTTCCAACCTCGAACTGCGGCTTGATCAGCGCGGCCAGCTTCGCGGCGGGCGCGGCGAGCGACAAGGGCGTGGGCAGCACGACCGACAAGCCGATGAAGCTGGCATCGCAGACCACCAGCGACGGCGGCTCGGGGATCTGTTCGCGGGTCAGGTGACGGGCGTTGGTGCGCTCCAGCACCACGACGCGGGGATCGTTGCGCAGCTTCCACGCCAACTGCCCATGGCCCACATCCACGGCATAGACCCTGGCCGCACCGCGGCTGAGCAGCACATCGGTGAAGCCACCCGTGGATGCGCCGACGTCGAGGCACACCAGCCCCGCCGGGTCGATGGCGAACTGGTCGAGCGCCGCGACCAGCTTCATCCCCCCGCGCGAAACCCAGGGATGGTCCTGGCCCTTGAGGACCAGCTCGGCGTCGCTGCGCAGGAGCTGCCCCGGCTTGTCCACGCGCTGCGTGCCGGCCAGCACAACGCCGGCCAGGATCAGCGCCTGGGCCTTGGCCCGGCTTTCGGCCAGCCCCAGGCTGACCAGCAACTGGTCGGCCCGGACGCGCTCGACCTTGCCGGGAGGGGATTCAGGGGACGTCATGATGCCCGTCCGCGCAACCGCGCGGAAATCCTAGACCATGAGGTCGAGGTACATGCCCCGGCGATAACGGGCGGGCAGTTCCAGCACGCCGTTCACGACCAGGGCGGCCAGTTCGCGCATGGACGGAAACCGTTGGCGGTGCTGCGCCGGCTTTTCCGCACGGGCGCGCGTCCCCGGGGCCGCCCCCGGCACCGGCCGGTCGTACCAGGTATCGGGCTGGACGGAGGGACCGCTCAGCCGGTTGCGCGGGGTTTCGAACAGCATCGTCGCCGCCTGTCAGTACGCGTCCATGAGGAAAGTCGCCGATTTCCCGCCGGAAATCCAGCTTGTGCACGGGACCGGGCAAATGGAGCACGACCACCCGATCCAGGGGATCGGGCCGTATCCTAGGCCAACGCAACCCAAGCGGCCGCATCCATGCCCAACGCCTCGACAGCCTTGGTCGCGATGTGGCGGGCGCTGAGGCCGGCGGCCTCGTACTGGCGCAGGGGCGTGTCGTGGTCCTGGAACTCGTCGGGCAACGTCATCGTGCGGATCTTCAGGCCGCGGTCCAGAAGTCCTTCTTCGGCCAGCGCATGCAGCACGTGGGCACCGAATCCGCCGACCGAGCCCTCCTCGACCGTGATCAGAACCTCGTGCTCGCGGGCCAGGCGCCGAACCAGATCGCGGTCGAGCGGCTTCATGAAACGGGCGTCGGCTACCGTCGTGGGCAAGCCGCGCGCCGCCAGCGTCTCGGCGGCGGACAGGCATTCCGCCAGGCGGGTGCCGATCGACAGCAATGCGATCTTGGTGCCCTCGCGCAGGATGCGGCCCTTGCCGATGGGCAGGGGGCGGCCGCGCTCGGGCAGTTCCACCCCCACGCCGTCGCCACGCGGATAGCGCACCGCCGACGGGGCATCGTCGATAGCGGCACAGGTGGCGATCATGTGCATCAGCTCCGCCTCGTCGGCAGCGGCCATGATGACGAAGCCCGGAAGGCAACCGAGATAGGCCAGGTCGAAGGCGCCGGCGTGGGTTGCGCCGTCGGCCCCCACCAGACCCGCCCGGTCGATCCCGAAGCGCACGGGCAGCCCCTGGATCGCCACGTCGTGGACCACCTGGTCGTAGCCGCGCTGGAGGAAGGTCGAATAGATGGCGCAGAACGGCTTCATGCCTTCGGCCGCCATCCCGGCGGCGAAGGTCACCGCGTGCTGCTCGGCGATGCCGACGTCGAAGCAGCGGTCGGGGAAGCGTTTGGCGAACAGGTCGAGGCCGGTGCCGGACGGCATCGCCGCGGTGACGGCGACGATGCGCCGGTCGGCCTCGGCCTCCCGGATCAAGGCGTCGGCGAACACGCGGGTGTAGGTGGGCGCGTTCGACTTGGCCTTGGCCTGGGCACCGGTGACCACGTCGAACTTGCCGACGGCGTGCAGCTTGTCGGCCGAGGCCTCGGCCGGCTTGTAGCCACGCCCCTTCTGGGTGACCACATGCACCAGCACCGGCCCGTCCGCGTGATCGCGCACGTTCTCCAGCACCGGCAGCAGGTGGTCCAGGTTGTGGCCGTCGATGGGGCCGACGTAGAAGAAGCCCAGCTCCTCGAAGAGGGTGCCGCCGGTGACCATGCCGCGGGCGTATTCCTCGGCACGGCGGGCGGCGTTGAACAGCGGTTCGGGCAGGCGCTCGGCGACGTCCTTTGCCAGATGGCGCAACGACTGGTAGCCGCGCGAAGACAGCAGGCGCGACAGGTGCGCGCTCAGCGCCCCCACCGGGGGGGCGATCGACATGTCGTTGTCGTTCAGCACCACCACCAGCCGGCTCTTCATGGCGCCGGCGTTGTTCATCGCCTCGTACGCCATCCCGGCGCTCATGGCGCCGTCGCCGATCACCGCGACCACCCGGTTCGTCCGGCCCTCCATGTCCCGCGCCACCGCCATTCCGAGGCCGGCCGAGATGGAGGTCGAGCTGTGGGCCGCGCCAAACGGGTCGTACTCGCTTTCCGACCGCTTGGTGAAGCCGGACAACCCACCGCCCTGCCGCAGGGTGCGGATGCGGTCGCGGCGGCCGGTCAGGATCTTGTGCGGATAGGACTGGTGACCGACGTCCCAGATCAGGCGGTCCTCGGGCGTCTGGAAGACGTAGTGCAAGGCCACCGTCAGCTCGACCACGCCCAGTCCCGCGCCCAGGTGCCCGCCGGTCACCGACACCGCATCAATGGTCTCGGTCCGCAGCTCGTCGGCCAACTGGTGCAACTGCTCCGGCGTCAGGGCGCGCAGATCGGACGGAATGCGGACCCGGTCCAGAAGCGGCGTCTTGCTCATGGTCGTCACCAACCGTCCCCTTCCCAGATGCCGCTCAGGCCCGGCGTTCGACGACGAAGCGCGCAATGGCTCTCAGCGTGTCGGCACGGTCGCCGAAGATGTCCAGGTGGCGCGCGGCCTGGTCGGCCAGCATCCCGGCCTGGGCCCGCGCCCGTTCCACCCCCAGAAGCGAGACGAAGGTGGCCTTCCCCCGTGCCGCATCCCGTCCCACCGGCTTGCCCGTCTCGGCTTCGGTCCCCTCGGCGTCGAGAAGGTCGTCGGCGATCTGGAAGGCAAGCCCCAGGTCATGCGCATAGGCACGCAGCGCAAGCCGGTGCGGCTGGTCGGCACGCCCCAATGTGGCGCCCGCCTCGCACGAAAATGCGATCATGGCGCCGGTCTTCAAGCGCTGCAGGCGCGTGATCTCGCCCAGATCGAAAGTGGTGTGTTCCGCGACGAGGTCAAGCATCTGGCCGCCGACCATCCCCTGCCCGCCGGCCGCCTTGGCCAGTTCCGAGACAAGCTGGCAGCGCACGCGGGCATCCTCGTGCGTTTCCGGATCGGCCAGCACCTCGAACGCCAGCGTCAACAGCGCATCGCCCGCCAGGATCGCCGCCGCCTCGTCGTACGCCTTGTGCACGCTCGGCCGGCCGCGACGGGTGTCGGCGTCGTCCATGGCCGGAAGATCGTCATGGATGAGCGAGTAGCAATGCACCAGCTCGACGGCGGTCGCCACCCGCAACGCGCAGTCGGGATGGACATGGAACAGGCTGGCCGACTGCATGACCAGCAGCGGGCGCAGGCGCTTGCCGCCGTTCAGGCAGCCGTGGCGCATCGCCGCGAACAGACGCCCTTCCGGCCCCGCCGTCTCCGGCAAAAGCAGGCCAATGGCCGTTTCCACCTGCGCCACGGCGTCGGCCATGGCCCCCGAAAGTCCGCCCTGCACCACTGTCGGCCTCACTCGTAGCCTGCCGGCTGGGTGCCCAGCGTTCCATCGGCGGATATGGTGATACGTTCCACCTTGGCCTGGGCTTCCCGCAGCTTCGCCTCGCAATGGCGCCGCAGCAGGGTGCCACGCTCGTACGCGCCGATGGACTCGTCCAGCTTGGCGCGTCCTTCCTCGAGCTGGCGCACGATCCGCTCAAGCTCGGCCAACGCGTCCTCGAAGCTCATCGCGGCGATGTCGGGCGGGATGGATGTCTCGGCCATGCGGTCATTCCACCGGGGGGAAACGGAGTCTATAGGCCCGCTCGCCCCTGTGCCGCAAGCGTTCAGGCCGGGACATTGTCGGCACCCGGGCGGCGCGGTCACCGTGCCATCAGTTCCCGCACATGTGCGGCGGCCGAAGATGCCAATGCCGCAAGGTTGTATCCCCCTTCCAGCACCGAGACGACCCGGCCGCCACAGTGCCTGTCGGCCACGTCGCACAGCCGCGCCGTCGCCCAGACGAAATCGTCCTCGGTCAGATCGAGGGCGGCCAGCGGATCGCGCCGGTGGCCGTCGAACCCGGCCGAGATCATCACAAGGTCCGGCGCGAAGGCGTCCAGCGCCGGCAGGATCCATGTCTGCATCCCATGGCGGAACTCGGCCCCGCCGCTGCCTGCCCGCAGCGGCACATTGACCACGTTGCCGTAACGGCCGCACTCGTCCCACCCGCCGGAGCCGGGATAGAGCGGCGACTGGTGGGTCGAGGCGTAGAGGAAATCCGGGTCGGACTCGAATATCGCCTGGGTGCCGTTGCCGTGGTGCACGTCGAAATCCACCACCGCGACGCGCCGGAGCCCGTGTGCCGCACGGGCGTGGTGGGCGCCGACGGCGATGTTGTTGAACAGACAGAAGCCCATGGCCTGCTCGGGTTCGGCATGGTGGCCGGGCGGGCGGACGGCACAGAACGCGTTGCGTGCCTCGCCCGCGACGACCGCATCCACGGCGGCCACAACCGCGCCCGCGGCCCGCAGCGCCGCCTCGTACGAGCCCGGCGAGAGCACCGTGTCGCCATCCAGGGGCCTATGCCCGTACGCGGGTACCGCCGCGACCACGCGGTCGATGTGGGCGGGGGGATGGGCGCGGGCGATCTGTTCGTGCGTGGCCTGCGGCGCCTCGCGTCGGTCCAGCAGTTGGAACGCCTCGCCTTCCAACATCCGAAGAACCGCCCGCAACCGGTCGGCGCATTCGGGATGCCCAAGTCCGGTGTCGTGCTCCAGACAGGCCGGGTGGGTGAAAAGGATGGTGTTCATCGGGCGTTTCCTCGCGGACCGCATTGGCATGGCGGCCTCATGGTTTGCACCCATTTGAACACGCCCCCGGCGCGGGCGTCAGCCGGTCTTCTCGATGCGGAACCGATACACCCCGCCGTGGACCTCCGCCGCCAGCAGGCGATGGCCCACCTGCGCACAGAACGCAGGGAAATCGCGGGCCGAGGCAGGATCGGTCGCCTCCACCTCCAGCAACTCGCCCGCCGCCATCGCGCGCAGGAGGCGTGCGGCGCGCAGCACAGGCAAGGGGCAGACAAGGCCCTTGGCATCGAGGTGCCGGCTCATGCGGACCCTATGCGGTGGTATGGGGTCTGGGCGGCCCGTCTTGACGGTCGGCGCATTCGCTTCACCTTCCTTTCATGAGGCTCGACACCATCCTGGCAAACGCCTATCAGGCAAGCACGCTGCTGAAGGCCATGTCCAACCAGCGGCGACTTCTGATCCTCTGTCATCTAACGGCCGGCGAAAAGTCGGTGGGCGAACTCGAACGCCTCGTTGGGCTGAGCCAGTCGGCCCTGTCCCAGCACCTGGCGCGGCTGCGCCGGCAGAAGGTGGTCCGGACCCGCAGACAGGCGCAGACGATCTTCTACTCCATCGCCGATACGGACACCGTGGTCATTCTGGACGCGCTGGGCGGCCTGTTCGCCCTGTCCGGCGACGGCCTCGACCGGACGAACGGCGCCGACGGGCGCGGCCGGGACGGGAGCGGGAATGGAACGCACGGGACCACGGCCGAGCCCTTGCGGGAATAGAAACGGGCCGTCCCCGTCCTCCTAGTTTCGCCGGACAGCCCCGGCAACCCCTGCCGCCACCGCGACCAACCAACCCGCGATCATGGCGCTGCCGCCCCAGGGTGCCGCCGCGGACAGGGTCCGCGGCCCGCCCAGCGCACTGCCGTGGACGCCTGCGGCGAACAGGAGGGCGCCCAGCGCGACCATCCACCCGGCAAGCAGCAGGGGCACCCGGGGCAACCGGGCGGACGGGGCCGACAGCAGGGCGCACAGCCCCGGAAGGGCGGCCGCATGGGCCAGCAGAATGCGGCTCGCGGTTTCAATCAACCCCCGGACGTGGGGGTCGGCGATGCCATGGGACGCCCATGCGGCGGCGCCGACACCCCAGGCGCCCATCAGGCCGGCGAGCGCCAGCCAGACCGCCGGTGTCCTCACGGAGCGTCGACGAGGACGATCTCCGACTCCTCGATCGCCCGGATTTCCAGACGGCTTTCCCCGGTGACGGCGAGACCGTCGCGGGTGTTCACCCGGACGCCGTTCACCTCCAGCACGCCGGTGGCCGGCACGAGATAGGCGTGGCGGGCGGGCGCGGTCTCCCAGACCACCGACTGCCCGGCCATCAGCGTGGCGCCCACAAGGGCGGCGTCCTGGTTGATGCGCAGGGCACCGGCAGCCACCTCGGCCTCGCGGCCCGAGGCCAGCGCCACCAACCGGCCGGCGCGGTCGCCTTTGGGAAAGGACTTCGTACCCCAACGCGGCTCGTGGCCTCTGCGGTCGGGCAGGATCCAGATCTGGAAGACCTGCGTCTCCTGCTGCTCGTCGGCGTATTCGGCATGGACGATGCCGCGGCCGGCACTCATCACCTGCACATCGCCCGCCTCGATCCGGCCCCGGTTGCCCAGATGGTCCATATGGGAGACGGTGCCTTTGCGGACATAGGTGATGATTTCCATGTCCCGGTGCGGGTGGGGGTCGAAGCCGGTACCGGGCTTGACCGTGTCGTCGTTCCACACGCGCAGCGCACCCCAGCTTTCCCGCCCGGGCTCGTGGTAGTTGGCGAAGCTGAAATGGAAACGGGCGTCCAACCAATCGAAATTGGTCCGGCCCAGACGCTCAAAGGGGCGAAGCTCAAGCATTCCGTTCTCCTCCGACGCCCCCCGCTCCGACAAGCCGGTCGCGCCCATGCGGGGCGTCCAGATCGAGATCCGGCCCCTTGGGGACGATCCCGGTCGGGTTGATCTTCAGGTGGCTCGCGTAATAGTGGGTTTTGATGTGGTCCAGGTTCACCGTGTCCCGGACGCCGGGCGCCTGGTACAGCTCGCGCAGGTAGCCCGACAGGTTCGGATAGTCGGCGATGCGCCGCTTGTTGCACTTGAAGTGGCCGAAGTAGACGGCATCGAAACGGACGAGCGTGGTGAACAGGCGCCAGTCGGCTTCGGTGATCCGGTCGCCGACCAGATAGCGCCGGGTCGACAGCCGGTCATCCAACCTGTCGAGGGCCGCGAACAATTCGTCGAAGGCGGTTTCGTAGGCCTGCTGCGCGGTGGCGAAGCCGGCCTTGTAGACGCCGTTGTTCACCGCGTCGTAGACCCATGCGTTCACCTGGTCGATTTCCTCGCGCAGCGGCTCGGGATACAAGTCCACCGACGCGTCGCCGAACGCGTCGAAGGCGCTGTTCAGCATGCGGATGATTTCGGCGGACTCGTTGCTGACGATCGTGCCCTGCTTGCGGTCCCAGAGCACCGGGACCGTCACCCGGCCGGTGTAGCCGGGATCGGCCAGCGTGTAGACCTGGTGAAGGTAGCGTTTGCCGTTGATGTGGTCGGAGGTGGCGCCGGGATGGGGCTCGAACGTCCAGCCATGCTCGCGCATGACCGGATTGACCACCGAGATCGAGATCGCGGCCTCCAGCTTTTTCAGCCGGCGGACGATCAGGGTGCGGTGCGCCCAGGGGCAGGCCAGCGAAACGTAGAGGTGGTAGCGCCCGGCCTCGGCCGGGAACCGTGCCGCCGGATCCGCTTCGACCTTGTCGCGGAACCGGCTCTGCGAACGGACATACCGGCCGCCGGTCGCCTTGGTGTCGTACCACTGGTCGTGCCAAACGCCATCGACAAGCAGTCCCATGGATTCCTCCCGCCGTTCGACCCGGCAACCGATGCGCCGACAACCGTCGGGCGGGCTGCCCGCTCCCCCGCGAAGCGGGACGGGCAGCCCGATCACCGTCAGCCGTGCAGCTTCTTGGCGATCTCGGCGACGTGGCGGCCCTGGAAGCGGGCGGCCTCCAGCTCGACCGCCGCGGGCTGGCGCTCGCCCTGGCCGCCGGCGATCGTGGTGGCGCCGTACGGGCTGCCGCCCTTGACCTCCTCAATGCCGCCCTGCCCGGCGAAGCTGTAGGGCAGGCCGACCACCACCATGCCGTGGTGCAGCAGCGTGGTGTGGAAGGACAGGATGGTGCTCTCCTGGCCGCCGTGCTGGGTGGCCGACGACGCGAACACCGAGCCGACCTTGCCCACC
>DASQNC010000045.1 GCA_035645145.1 Azospirillaceae bacterium
TGGGACGCTTGTCGGCCGGCGTCTTGGGCAGGGGGGGCCGAACTCATTCGTGGACATTCCTGAGACCGTCAGCACGGCGCAACCTCTGGTGAACCGTACCGCCCGAATGGCCGGGCCGCCAGTGCCCCGCTTGGTCCGCACAGGATCCGGCAGTCACTGCCCGGCGTGAAAGTGGGAGGTGTCGGCCAGGGCCGTTTTGCAGATCCCCCGTTCACCCATCCCGCTCAGGATCCCGTATAGGGATCCGCCGGTTAACCCGATACCCCCATTTGGTTGGCTTGCCAGCGTAGAAGGCGCGCAGATCCCTCAACTCCGCGGCCCACTCCTTCCTCTCCTCCGGCGTCAGATTCTGCTGGCGGGAGGGCTTCGATCGCTCGGCATACCATTCCTCGAACGTCATAAAGTCGTTGTTAGCCGGTGCCTTGGGCGGGGGGTCCGAACTCATTCGCAGGCACTCCATGCAGGCGGTCAATACGACGCGACATTTGGTAATTATATTGTCCGAATGGCCGGACTGCCAGTGCTCTATTTGACCAGCCCGGCATCCACATGGGCATCACTGTCCGTGTCCCAGCCTATCGGCCCATCTTGTCCAAATCCTGGTTGGCAATGAATTCCAACAGGCTCCTTTGATGGTTGCGCGGTTCCGCCCCGCCCAGGTAAGGGTCGAGCAGCCCCATCGGCGCGGCGCCGGTCGCCAAGGCAACGGGCGCCATGGTGTTGAATTGGATGATGCCAGAGATCTTGGGGTTGCGGTTCACGACCTTGCGGATCAGGGCCGCCGCCCTTGGTGCCTCATGCTTAAAATAACTGGGATTGGTCATGTAGGCGCGGATCCCCTCAGCCCATAGCTCCCGCGGGGCATCTTTCTTGGAGTATCCAAAGGTCTTCTCCGGCAGGGTCATCAATTCCCGCGGGACATTGTCTTCCAGCCGGCGCGAGGTGTTGTCCCCGAGTTGATGATAGACTTTTTCAAGTTCATCATTGATGTTCTTTGTCGGGATCTTAATTCCTCTGGCCAGCTGATCGATGACATGGCCGATCTCGTGTGCGTGGACACGCTTGGCTACATCTGGGGGCAATCCCTCACGGATGACAACTCGCGTGGGCCGGCGCGTGCGCACATTGTAATAGGTGGATCCTAGATCACCTTCGGGGATTTCCTCAATCTTGGTAGGTTTTCCCGTTCCCTCCTTCACAATGTCGTCAAATTCTTTCCAGTGGATGGGCTCGTCCGGTCCCTCTGCCACTCGGCGGCCAGCGATCCGTTGGGGACGGGCACGAAGCGGCCGCCCCTCAATGTCGTGGGTCAGGTTTCCGGCCCCGTCCCTACGCGCTCTGTGCGGGTAGTCGTCGGAAAAGGGCCGGGGTGGAAGCTCCGGCGGGTCGAAGATGCCATAGGAGTTGGAGGCGTGCGTCGGGGCGTGGCGCGCCCGCGAACCGGTACGGTCCGCCACGGCGCCAACAACCCGACCGCCCGCCGTTGCCGCGACCGGAGCCGCCCCGCCCAGCGCGCCGCCCACAACCGCACCAGTGGCCGCCCCCTCCAGCCGTGCGCCGATGCCCCCCTCGCCCCCGCCGAAGCCGGACAGCCCGCCCGCGCCCGCCCCCACGGTGGACGTGCGCGCGATCGTGCCGGGCAGGCTGGCGGCCCGGGTCGCCAGCCGGGCCATTCCCAGGCCCGGCATCAGGAACCCGCCCGCCACGTTGGCGATGGTGGAGGTCCACGGATAATCGGCCTCGAACCCTTTCAGCCGGGCGCGGGACTCTTCAAGGGCGCGGTTGTAGTCGCCCCCGATGTCCAGTTCCTGCCCATTGGCCCAGCGTTTGAGCGTCGAGCCGACCAGCGAGCCGGCCGCACCGATCTCGTCCGAAAAGCCGAAGGTCAGCCCCTGAAGCACACTGTCGGTGACGCCGCCCACGTACCGCCCGGCCTCGCCGAAGCGGGACGAGCCTGACGGGCCGGAGGACGCCCCCTGTCCAGCCACACCGGTCGGGGCACCCGCGGGGGGCCGCATGGGATCGGCGGCAGGCGGCTCTGCCACTTGCGGGCCTGCGGCCACCGGATGGCTTGGCCCGGCCGTGTCGGCCCCGGCCTGCGGGGGGACGGCCCCGACGGGCATCGGGCCCGGCACGGGGCCGGGATCCCCGGCGTGTTCGCCATCCGCACCGGTGGCCGGCCCCCAACGGGTGCCCTCGGCATCGGTGGTTGCCCCGTCCCGGGTCATGGCCTGGACCATGTCGAAGGCTTGGTCCTGGGTGTAGCGGCGGTCGTCGAAGACGACGGCGCCGGGCGGCAGATGCCCGGCGCCGATGGAGCCCCCCCGCAGGTTGAAGTATCCCCAGAGTTGACCGGTGCGCGTGTCGCGCATCGGATAGAAGTATCCTGTTGCTCGGGCCATGATGCGGTCCTTCCCGGTGCGTGCGCCGTCCCGGCATGGGGTTCCGGCACCCGTGGCGCATGGGGTGCGGGTCTGTTGTGTGTGATGGTTCGTTTCGTGCCGGTCCGGCCGGACGCCGTGCCGGGGTGGAGCGCGGTCCACGGGGCGGAGCCGTGTGATCCACTGGCGCTTGGGCCAGAATTCTGGTTGTCCAGGAGATCACAGACACGGCCGATCTCAGGCCGTGGGCCGACCTTAGGGCCGGCTAGGCGGGAACATCACGGTGGCGCAAGGGAGCGGATGCCATGACACTTCGCGGAAAGCGGTCCCGCTGCCGGTGATCGTCACCGGCGAAATCCCGCAACCTCCAATCGCCCGGCTTGCCGGTCAGGAGCGCAACTAAATCCATCGGATATCGGGCTGCTTCATCCGCAGCCCCGGTAACGGGTTCACCGGCGGGCATTCCCGTCGTTACTTTCACGTCATCCTCAACGATCTCACCGATCGGCCCCCCGAAAGGCATGCATGGCGCACAGTGCCGAGACAACGCGGAGCGCAACCGACTACGTGCGGTCGCCTTCGCGCCCGTTCCAAAACGGGGAGTAGCCAAGCTCCCGGCGCCGCCGCTCCCGGCGGGACCAGTACGCCAGCCGCCAGCGCGCCACCTTCAGCGCCCGCTCCGGCGTGTCGGCGTGCGCGAACGGCATCACAAAGCCGATCTCCCCCTCGTCCTTGCAGCCGCGGGCAATGTAGCCCCTGTGCGCATCCACCCGGTATCCCCGCCCCGGGCGCGCCCAGATCGCGCGGTACACGGAAAAGCCCCCCTCCGTCCCGACAAGACGCGCGTCGAGGGTGACGTGGACCCGCTCCCAGCCACGGAACTGGTGGCCGTACAGGACGGCCAAGCCCCGCCGGTGCACGGCGTCGAGCCAGTCCGGCATGACGGCGACCTCGAGAACGGTGTGGTCGATGCGGCCGAAGAATTCCGAGGTGATCCTGGTGGACGACAGCGCAATGCCGACCTGCTCCAGGTCTTGCACGACGGAGACACGCGTCTCGTGCGAGTTCCGCCTGGGGAGCCACCGGGCAGAACTGGCAACGTAATCTTCCAATGACCATGTCGGCGCTCTCATCTTTTCCGCCCTGAATACATCGCTTCCATTCTCGAATACAGTGCGCCGCAAAGGTCTGGCCGCTTTCCATCCGGGCACAGGTCGTTTCGTGGCACGTCGTTTGTTGGGCCGCGGCGCTTCTACCTGTCACCGGGTGACGTGCCGGTCGTGTCCCGCGTCTGTCTTCCCCCGTCCGGTCCGGGTTCGCGTCGAGGGGGCCGCCGGTTGACCCGGTCCTTCCATTTGGTCGGCTTGCCAGCGCGGAGGGCGCGAAGATCCCTCAGGTCCTCGGCCCGTTCCTTCGTCTCCCTCCGGCGTCCGTCCGCCCGTCAGCACGGCGCAACCTCTGGTAAATCATACCCCCCGGAGGTTCGGGATGCCAGCACCGCCCGCGTGTCCCACCCGTACGTGGTCAGGCAACCACCGCCCGGTCGGGCCGGCGCCAGACGGCGCCGTCCGAATAGGCCGGGGTTGCCCCGCCCGCGTCATCGATCACATGGATCCAGGCCCCCCGGTACTGGGCCGCGTCGGGCAGATCCGCCTTGGAAAAGGACGGCAGCGGGACCGGGGCGCGGCGGCGCTCCAGGTCGTTCACGGCGCGCGCCAGTTCGTGCGCCCAGGGCGGGGCGCCCGCGTCGATGGTCACCGGCATGGCATCAGACCGTGTACCAGATGCCGCGCAGCGGGTCGAAAATGCGCGGGGTGGGCGGGGCTTGCGGCTGTGGCGCGGGCGCCGGGGTCAGACCGCCGGTCAGCTTGGACAGCTCGTCGCGGGCAGAGTCGTTGCCCGCCGGGCCACCGGGGGCGCCCTGGCCGCCGTCCAGGAAACGGTCCAGCAGGCCTCCGGTCTGGGCGCCGTTCTGGTGATTGCCCCGGCCGCCGTAGGCCGCAGAGGTCTGTGGGCCGACCTGCCCACCCAGGGCCGATGCCCCCAGCCCCAGTGCCCCGGTCGTGGCGGCCTGCCCCAGGTTCTCCCCGCGGGCCAGGGCGTGGGCGCCAGCCGCCAGGAAGCCGCCGGGCAGGCCGCCCAGGATCGCGCCAAGGAGCCCGAACCCCAGGTTGGCGGCGTTGGAACCGAAAAAACCACCCGGCGTGCCCGACCCCAAGAAGTCGCCCAGGTGGTCCCCAAATGTCGGCGCCTCACCACGCATCACCGCGCTCGCCGCGTTGACGTTGCCCCCGCTGCGGCCCAGTGCCGCCACGGCGTCCAGCCCACGTCCCCGCATCGGGCCACCGCCCATCTCCGGCGACGGCGCACGGCCATCGCCGTAGCCGTTGCCCAGGCTGCCCAGATCGAACCCGCCGATCCCCAGTTCCGCGGCGCCGCGCGCCCGGTCCCCTTCGTCACGTCCACCGTAGTTGTTCGTCATGGTCGGTCCCCCTCAAGGTGCGATGCGGTCGGAGCGGACGAACAGGGTGGCGGCGTTCCACCGGCTCCCGTTGTCGTCCATCTTCACGGCGCCGATGGCGCGGTCGTAGAGCTGCCCCCACACGGGCAGACGCTGGTCGTCCATCAGGTACGGGGCCGCTTCCATCAGCGCCGCGTACAGGTAGACGTCCGGGTTGCGGGTCAGCAGCCAGTTGGTCGGGCTTCCGGCCGACAGGGCCGGAATGCGCTGGTAGTGGGTGGCCTCCAGGGTGTGGACCCCGCCGGGAGCCGGCCCCAGCACCAGGTCGCCCCCCGTGATGGCGTAGTCCACGGGCGTGCCCACCTGGTCGCCCCACGCCTGTCCCAGCGCCGACAAGGTGGCGTGGTTCAGGACCCGCGGCGGCGCGGTCAGCAGGCGCAGCGTGCGCATTTCCAGGAAGTCCGCCGGCAACGCGACGGTGCGCGATCCCGCCACCGTGGGGATGAGGGCCACGGTCTCCATCTGGCGCACCCGCAGGTCGCGGTTGATCCGGCTTTCCGCCAGGGTGATGAAGTCCGGGATGCCGGCCGCCAGATCCGTGCGGTTCAGCCAGGATGCGACCGACGCTTGCAGGTCGGCATAGTTGGCAAGGGCCATGGCGGCGTCCTTAGTGTGCGGCCCGTCGCTTGGGCGCGATGATGTCGCCGGGCGCGGTCAGCAGATAGCGCCAGTCGGGATCGTGCAGGCGCTTCCACACCGCGTCCGCGTGGTCGGGATCGAAGACGTTCAACCCGTCCTCCAGCAGCCATTTCATGGCGATGATGTCGGGGATGTGGGCTTGGCGCTTGAGCTGGCGGTCCTGGCTGAAGCCGTCGTTTTCGTTCGCCATCGCCTTGTTGAGGTCGAGGGCGGCGGCCACGTCCTGGCGCTGCTCGATCAGGAACGTCCCGTCGGGAAGGCGGGTCGTCCAGACCTCCATCCCGCCATCCCGGCGCCGCAGCAATCGCGGCGTGCTCATCCCAGGACCACCACGAACTCGCGGTCTTCGAGGGTTTGGGCGTCCTCCGGCGCGACCTCGGCCACCTCCTTGAAGTCCAGGGCCTTGCCGTTGACCCAGGGGCGGAGTTTCGAGATGCACTGCACCCGCACCCGCGGGGCGGATGCGGCGTCGGCCGGTGGAGCGGCCGTCCGGGGGGCGTTGGGGGCGGTGTTGGCGGCGGTGTTGGTGGCGGTGTTGGTGGCGGCGGCCGTCCTGGCGGTTCGGGTCATGGCGTGTCCCTTCAAATGCGAAGGGGCGCCCCGCGGGACGCCCCTCGCCGTTTCGTTTCGCTGCGCGGTGGATCAGGTCAGGTCGGCGATGACGCCGTGCGCCTTCTCGTTCTCGACTTCGAGGGTGCATTCCTCGATGACGTGGAACGGGGTGGCGTCGCCGACCTTCGCCAGGTTCTCGGTGAACATCGGGCGCAGCACCGACTTCTTCACCCGCTTCGGGTCCACGACCAGGGCGGTGCGGTTCCGCTGGAAGATGCTGGGCACCACCGACAGCTTGCCGAAGTTCGACAGGTAGACGTCGGCGCCGCCGACGATGGTCACCTGCGTGTCCTTGGGATTGTCCACCCGGTTCAGCGCGATGCCGGTGAAGGACGAGAACGCCGTCTTCTGCGCCGGCCCCAGGAACAGCATGGTGGGCTTGCCGCCGTTGCCGAACACCTGCTGCATCACGGTGTCGAGCTGGGCCTGCGTGAACGCCCGCTGGGTGCCGTCGGTGGGGGCCGACACGGTGCCGCCGGCAAAGCCGCCGTTGGCGCCGCCGGTGCCGCGCGACACGTTGGAGGTCAGCCAGGATTCGAACCCACCCAGCGTCGCCGCCGTGCCGGTGCCGCCGGCCGACGAGGCCCCGTTCTGGAGCAGGGCCGCCTCCACGTCGCGGCGCAGTTCCAGTCCCTTCAGGATCTTCTGCTCGTCCAGCTCGTCCTCGATGCCGGCCACGTCCACGACCTGCGCGGTGCCCGACACGGTGCCGACCTTCTTGAAGATCTGCGTGCGGTTGCCCACGCGAACGCGCGGGGTCGGCGCGCCGGCCGCGGTCACGTCGCCTTCCAGATGGGCGTTGTTGGGATTGGCGTTCGCCAGCGCCTGGGTCTGCCACTCGTGATAGCGCTGGGTGGCCTTGCCCTTGCCGATGTTCGACTGGAACTGGACCTCGGTGATGTCGATGCGCGAGACCACGTTCGAGAGGTCTTCGCGCAGGCCCACCTGGGTGTAGGTCGTCTGGGTGTTGGTTGCGGTTGCCATGTCAACGGCTCCTGTTGGCTCGAAGGAGGGCGACGGCGTCCTTCAGGTCGCCGGTGCGCTCCACGCGTTGGATCAATGCGTCTCGGGTGGCCGCGCCGGCCTCGCCCCGCGTCGGCGGGGTGCCGGGCTTCTGGACGGTGGGGACGGGCTTCCGCGCCGCGGTCTTGGCCGCCTCCTGGGCCTTGTCGAACAGCATGGCCTTGCGGATCAGGACCACCTCACGGTGGTCGGACAGGCCCTTGAGCTCCTGGTCCGTGTACCCCTGGCCACGCATGTAGGCGACGATTTCACCCATTCCCGCCCCGATCTTCGCCGGATCCTTCCACTCGGGGATGGCGGCGAGCAGCCGGGCGTTCTCTTCGACCTGGCGTGCCCGGACCTGTTCCAGTGCCAGCGCCTGCTGCTGGGCGGCGATCTGCTGCTGCTCGGCGAGGACCTGGTTCAGCTTGGCGACCTTGGCATCCCACTGCGCCCGCACCTGGATGTACGCCGTGGGGTTCTCCTGGGCGAGTTTCGGCCAGTCCGGCTCCTCCGCCAGCTCGTGCTCAAGGGCCCGACCGACGTAGGCAAGGGTTTGCGCGTACCTTTGACGCTCGGCTTCGATTTCCGCGGCCTGGGCCTGCGCGGCCCTGCGGATTTCCGCGGCTTCCATCGCCCGCTGCTGGAAGGCCCTGTCGCGTTCGCTCTCCCGCCGGGCCACGATGGCCTGGACATCGGGTGGGAGCCGCTTGAAGGCTTCCTGGTCCGCAGCGGACCACGACTTGGGGGGCTCGATGGCCGGAGCGGGCTCCGGTTCGGGCGTCCCCTCGTCGGTCGGCGCACCTTCGCCCGAAGGCTCGGGGGCCTCTGCGCCCTGTGCGGGCGCATCCTGTTCCGGGGCGGCTGCCGGCGCGGGCGCCTGCTCCGGTGTCTGTTCGGCACGGGCCGCGGCAAGCAGGCCCTTCGCGTCGTCAAGCGTGATCGGGCCGGCGTCGCCGCCAGCCTGCGTGGTCTCGTCCATGTCGTGCTCCGTGGGTGGGGGCTAAACGATGCCCAGCAGCTTGCGGCGCTCGCCCATGCGGGCGATTTCCGCGATCTGCGCCTCCGCGAACTTTCCGTTGCGGATGGTGGTCTCCAGGTGGTCGCGGACCTTGCGGACGACGTGCACCGCCTGCCACAGCCGGGCGCGGCCGGCGTCGTCCAGGGCGCCCGTCGCGACCATGGCCCGGGTGTATTCGCGCTCCAGCGTGTCGAGCGTGGCCGACACCTGTTCGAATTCGGCCAGCGCCCGGCGGCCCCGGGCGGCGTCCTCGTGCGCCTTGTGCGCGTCCATCAGCCCACCTCCCCGCCCATGCGGACCGGGGGTGTGGATGCCTTGGCCTGGGCCTCCGACAGGGCAGCCTCGCGGGCCAGGGCCATTTCCGCGGCCATCTTCTCGCGGGCGAGCTGCATTTCGGCCTCCGCCTTCAGGCGCGCCAAATCGACATCCGCCTGCAACCGCATCCGCTGCAACTCGGCCTCGGCCTGCGCCTTGGCCTGTTCAAGCTGGAGCTTGGCCTGTGCTTCCATCACCCGAGGGTCGGGTGGCGGCGGTCCCGGCGGGGGCGCGTCGGCGGGATTGTTGAAGTACGGCTCCACCGTGCGCAGCCCGATGGTCTCGATCAGCTTCTTGAGCGTGTTGTAGATCCGGCTCGGGTCCACCATGCCCATGCCGCCGGCCGCCAGCGCCTCCTTCTGAAGCCCCAGCACCTGCATCAGGTGCATGGCCTGGGTTTCCTTGGACCCGTACCCGATGCCCACGGTGACGCTCATGTCGGCGCGGGTCCGCCAATGGCGGGGATCCACCGGCACCCACCGGTTCCGCAGCCGCACCGTGCGGGCCACGTCGCCGTGCCGGCGGATGGTGCCGTGCAGCAGCAGGAACAGGTCCTTGATGCCGGTTTCGGCGAAGATGCGGGCAATCAGACGGATGCGGGCCTGGGCGGCGGTGAATGCCTGGTTGACCGCCGTGGCGGACTGGTTCTGGAGGGCGCTAGCGTCCAACCCCTGGCCTTGCCGCGTCACGCCCGTGCGCTGCTCGCGGGCGAAGTCGAAATACTCCGTCACCGGCAGGATCTTGTCCGCCACCGACGGGGTGACGATGGGGATCAGGCCGCCGGGTGCCTTGGTCCGCACGATGCCGCCGGGACGCGACGACAACAGGTCGTCCAGGGTCCGTTCGCCGGCATGGCTTTCCGCCACCTCGGTCCGGGCGTTGTTCACCAGCGCCGCATTGTCCAGCAGTTGCCGGACCAGGAACGTTTTGATGCGCTGGATCTCCAGGACCAGATCGGCCACCGACCGCCCGTGGAACCGGTGGGTGACCGGGACCGGGGTGATGGCGGCGAACGGCATGCCGGGGACCGGCTCGATGTCCTCCACCCCGCCCCGCCTCAGGATCGTGTCGCCCGGGCCGGCGGTGGTCACCTTCCACAGGCGCGCGTACCCCTCGCCCCGGATGTCGGCGCGAATGTAGTGCTCGACCACCTCCACATCCCGCATCAGCGCGTTCCGGGCGTGGGATCCGACGCCGTTGCCGTCGTCCGCGGTCGCCCGGGCCAGCCCCTCGGCCGTGCCGGTCCCGCCCGACGCCGGCAGTTCCATCACCTGGTCGCGGTCGTAGCCGGCCTCGATCAAATCGGACACCGACCGCGTGGTGCGGTGGAAGGCGTAGGCCGCGTCCTTGATCCGCCGCGCCCGGCGGGAAATCCCGAACTCCTCGGGCGGGACGCAGGCCACCTTGGCGCGGCCATAGGGCGAGGACCGGCGCACGGTGAAATCCACCAACCCGTCCGCCCGCTCGGTCCGGGCCGCCAGCTCCCACCCTTCGGCCACCATGGCCCCCAGCACCTCGGGCGGCTGGCCTTCGAAGGTCTCCTCCTCGCGGGTCTCGCCGGCTTCCCACCAGACCTTCCAGATGCCGACCTTGCTCAGCAGCGCATCCTTGATGCCGGTGTACAGCAGGTCCCAGCCGTCGTTGTCGCGCAGGAAGACGTGATTGACGTAGTCGGTTTCCTGCTCGGCCGCGGCTTCGTCCTCGGGCCCCACGGGCTCGAAGCGCACCACCTCGTCGCCCGAGGCGAACACCTCCATCAGCGACGGCATCAGACCTTCCACCGTGTCCGAGACATCCGTGCTGACGGCCTTGGACCGGTCGGGGGCGGACGGAAGGTCGTCCATCTCGCCCAGGTAGTAGTCCAGGGCCTGCGCGCGCTGCCGCGACAGTTCCGACGCGGTGTCGGCGCCGAGCGCGGCGGCCTTCTCCGTGGCGAGCACGCCGCGAAGCTGCTCCAGGGTCATGGGCTCGTGCATCAGGCAATCCCCAGGGGTGAATAGGTCAAGGCGCGGTTGAAGCCGGCGGCGGTGCCGTCCCGCACCGGCTCGGCGAAGGTCAGGGCGATGGCGTCCCATTCGTCGGGGGAGCGCACGCCGCGCCGGCGCATGTCTTCCTTGCTTTCCAGCAGAAGGCGCTGGTTCAGGTCGTAGCGGTAGCCGGGCGCGCAGGCGTCGGCCTGAAGGCTGTCCAAATCGGGGATGTCGGCCCCGGCCACATCGGCCAGCCAGTCCTTGGACCGCTTCCACATTTCCGCCCGGCGGTTGCGCGGGCCGGGGCGCTTCGTCCCGTCCGGCAGGATTTCGTCCGGCTCCTGCGGCTCCCCGCCGAAGTTGATCGGCACCACCAGCCGGGCGTAGTCGCCGCCCCAACTCCGCAGGATGTCGACCACCCCGGCCCCGGTGCCCCCGACGTCGACGAACACCCGTGCCGGCTTGTCCTGGTCGATGACGGACCTCAGCCAGTTGGCGCCGGCCACCGTGTCCAGCTTCAGCCGGCTTTCCACCCGCAGCACCTTGCGGCCCCGGCGCCAAGCCAGGCTGAACCGGTCGTCGCCGAAGCGGGCCGGGTCGGCGCCGACCACCAGCGGGCCGACCGCCTCGCAGGTCGCCTTGCGGGCGGCCAGCACCAGCGGCGCCGGGATGAAGCTGTCGTGCCCGGTCATCTGGAACGCCTCGGCCGCGGTGGCGGGATATTCCTGTTTGAAGAGCAGCGGGTCGCCCAACTCGGCGATCTTCGCCCGCCGCCACGCCATCTGGCCCGGGTCCAGGCCATGGGCCTCGGCATAGTCCCGCTCTTCGGTGTCCATCTCGAACCCGTCCGGCACGGGTCGGCGGTATTCCGGCTGCCAGTGCCAGGGAATGAAGACGGCGATGTAGTCCGACTGCCCGGCCTCGGCCTGCTGCCACATCTGGTGGTACAGGTTGCCCACGCCGTTGGCCGTGCTTTCCAGCACCACTTCCGTGCCCGGCATGTCGGGCACCCCTTGGATCGCTCCGGCGAAGTGGATTTGCGCGTTGGGCCAGAAGGCGACTTCCGAGCCGTGGAACAACTGGATGGTCTGCGACCGGCCGACCGATTTGCTGCCGGCGGTCCCGACCTTGTACCCGCTGTCCAGGCGGCCGAAGCTCAGTTCCCGTGCGTTGGCCGCGTCGGTGGACGGGCGGACCAGGGCCGGGCAGTTCTCGTGGTACCGCTCGACCATCCCGAACAGGTTGTCGGTCGCTTCCTGCTCGTGGGTCAGGATGAAGACCCGGATGCCCCGCCCGTGGGTCGCCCGCCAATAGAAGCGGGCGGCGATGTAGGTGCTGATCCCCTGCTGCCGCCCTTTGAGGACCAGGGCCCGGACCTTGCCGGTCCGGGCCCGCTGCTCCTCCAGCCGCCGGTGCAGGTGCTCCTGGGCCCGGTTCAGCACCAGGGGCAGGACGGCACCCGACTTGGTGCGGATCCGCATGCACTTGGCGGCGTAGTGGGGGAAATCCTCCCGCAGGCGTTTGCGGATCGCCGCTTCGCGAAGGTCCATGGCCCGTTGCTCCCCTCCACCGTCATTCCAGTTCCGAAAGGGCGTCCTCGTGGCTGATGGTGGCCTGCAGGCTGGCCTCGATGCTGCTCAGGCGCGGGTGCACGAAGGGGGCGGCGGCCTTGGCGGCCTGGAAGCGGACGGACCGGTCGGCGGTCTCGTCGCGCATCACCGCCAGCAGGTAATCCAGCGGTGTCTGGTCCTGTCCGGCTTCGGCGGCCGGGGACGTTGCCGGATGTGTTGTCGCATCGGCGGGCTGGGGAACCGGCCGGGGCGCACGCGCCCGGCCCCCCCGCGTACCTGCACGCGGCATGGCTGGATCTCCATTGGATTCGAATCGGGGAACGTGTCGGATGGAGCGCACCGGATGCCGGATCGGCAAAAACAACAGCCCCGCGCGGGGTGCGGCGGGGCTGTTTCGTCGGGGCGCAACTTCTTGAAGCTAACCAAATCTGGACAAAAAAGAGTCCGGTGTCAACAATTTTTGGATGCGAACTTACCGGGAAAACATCTTTTTACGCGCAACCCTGCTGTCCCCTCAGTTGATGCGCCAGAGTTTGGCCAACTCCGTCAGCCCATCGCGCAATTGCATCAACCGCCGTGTTCCGCCCACCCACTCGTCCAGCAGGCAGACCGCGACGACCGCCGGCAGGTTGCCCGGAGTGAGGGCCCGCTGCGCCGCGGTCAACTCGTCCCGTGCCAGGACACGGCCCAGCGGCAGCGGATCGCCGCCGGGGGGTAGGCGCTCGCCGTACGGCATCGTCACCCGAGGCATCGCCCCTGCCCGCTGGGCCAGCGCCCGGAGGCGGCATCCGGCCTGGTACTGCGGATCGGTGATCTGCGCGCGGATGTGGTAGGCGTCGAGCACGCATTCGGCGACGGCACGCGCGCCCCTGACAGTGGCCGAGCCACCGTCGGCGATCCGGCGCAGTTCCATGACGACGCCGCCCATATGGTTGCGACGTTCGGGCGTGCCGATATCCGCTTCGGCCAAGGTCACGGCCTTGCGCTTGTGCCGGCGGACGGCTGCGGGCCTACTCATGTCCGCCCCCCTTCGCCGATGTCCCCGAGCCGGCGCCATAGACGCGCTCGGCCTCGGCCATGATCAGTTCGCGGGATTGCCAGGGCATCCCTTCCAGTGCCGATGGCGAAAAGTACACGCCACGCCCCATGCGGTAGGCGACAGCGGCCTTGGCCGCCAACTCGTCCTCGGAGGCGGGGGATCTCCCCACCATCCGTCCGACCTGGCTTTGGATCGGTCGATGCATCGAGTCCATCCTTTCTGTTTCGGGTGTTGGCGGGTTGCGGCGGCTTCCGCTCAGGCCGCCCAGGCCGCGAAGTCCCCCAGCGCCGATCCCGTGGGTACGTGGGTGATGGGCATGGACACGCCCGGTCGGACGGTGCCCGGCGACACAGGTCCGAACCGGCAATCGTCGGCGCCGTAATCCCGGCCGCTCCGGCGGTAGAGTTCGGCGATGGCCGCCTCGGTCATGCGGTGTCCGCGCCGGCGGCGGCCAATCTGCGCGTTGATGGGGGGGACGAACGCCTTGTGCCCGACCTCGAAGCGGGCCGGCGACATCCGCCCGCCCGCGGACTTGCCGCGGACGAGGTTCATGCCCATGCGCATGCGCTGGACCGCCCGCCGTTGGAGGCCGAACCGCTCGGCGATCTCCGCATCGGTCAGGCCTTCGTTGAACAGCGCGGGCAAGGCGGCCCGGCAGGCGGCGACGGGATCGGTACCGGTGCCGCGTGAACCGGTCGTCCCGGTGGTTTTCCTTTTCATGGCTCTGCAAATCCCCGTTTTCGGCGGCCGGGGCACAGCGGGACCGCCCGGGCACACGGCACTTCGGCTCGCCGCGGCCCCTGGATAGGGGTGCCGGGCGCCGTATCGGGTGTGTCCGCCAAGTGTCGGGCGTCTGTCGGTTGTGCATGCCGCAATCCCAAGTAGCCGCGGGAAACTGCGGTAATGATACCGACACGTCAACGGTAGATTTACCGCATGGCTGGCATCGTGAGGGAACGGCATAGTGCCGCCCATGGCCAACACGCTTGCCGAACGCATCCAGGCCCGGCTTGACGCCCTCAAGCTCTCGCCCCGCAAGGCTTCGTTGAACGCGAAGCAAAGCCCGGACTTCGTCCGCAACATCCTGCGCGGGCTGTCGCAGAATCCGCGCGCCTCGGCGCTGCAGGCGCTGGCCGACGTGCTGAACGTACCCGTGGAATACCTGACCGAGGTCGCGGGCCAGGACCAAGCCGCCGGGCTGCGGCAGGTGGGCCTGTCGAAGGTCTTTGTGATGGGTGCGGTGCAGGCCGGCCTGTGGCAGGAGGCGGTCGAGTGGGAGGCATCGGACTGGTACGCGCTGACCGTGATGGACGATCCGCGCTACACCACGATCCCTCGCTTCGGGCTGGAGGTGCGCGGCAACTCCATGAACCGGCTGTATCCGCACGGGACGGTGCTGGTCTGCGTGAAGTTCAGCGACTTGGCGCGCGAGCCCAAACCGGGCGAGAAGGTCATCTGCCTGCGCCGCAGCGTGACGGCGGAGTTCGAGGCGACGGTCAAGGAATACCAGCGCGACGAGAAGGGCCGCCATGTGCTGTGGCCGCGCTCGACGGAGCCCGAGTTCCAGCAACCCATCGTGCTCGATGACGAAATCCTGCCGCTGGCCACCGGGGACGAGGTGCTGCCCACGATCGCAAACGCCGGGCATTTCGGTGACCATGCCGGCGTCCAGGATATCTGGATCGCCGCACTGGTGACCCAGAGCGTGCGCTTGGAATAAGACCGGGCGGTCACGAGATGCCGCGGTAAAAATACCGATACACTGATTGACACGGCATTGGTACCGCACCATTGTCCACCCCGAGGCGGGCGGCCCGACAGGCTGCATTGGCGACGACGGAGGCGGTGGCAATGTCCGAGACCACGACCCATGCCGAAGGACGCGCGGTCCGGGGCCTGACCACGGCTGGGGTGGGCCGACGGCTGGAGCAGGCACGTCGGCGGATCGGCGGCCGGCTGTCCCTGACCTGGGACATCGGCGCTACGGCGCGTTTCTTCGTCACCCATTGGCTGCCCGCAGGCCCCGGCGGGTTCGGCGACTGCCGAACGGTGGCCGTCGGCGAACTGGACGCCTGCCTGCGCCAACTGGATGCCTATGCCGACGACTGCGCGGCGGGACAGGCCCGGTTGGCCCGCACGCTCGGGCTTCCTACGGAGGGGGCCGACGGTTCCGGGTGAGCGGCGGGAACCGTCCCGGATCCGGCCGACCGCGACCGCCTACCAATTCAAGTCCCTCGACAACGGGCACCGATGAGTCCATCTGTGCGAAGCCGCCGGCGGCGGCGTTTCCGCCCGCAACGACGGGCACGTAAGAACGAGGTGTGGGCGATGCGCTCCTTCGAAGGCCAGATGTCGGACAACAGGAAGATCAAGCGGACGCCCGAACAGCTGCGCGCCGCCATCGAAAAGCTGAAGGTCGACCTGTCTGTCCTGAAGGCGCATGCGGCCCCGGGAATGCGCGAGAACCTGCAGCGCCGCATCAAGGAGCTGGAAGCCGAGTTGGCGGATACCGGCCATGGCCGCCGGCGCGGCGGGGACGACGACCGTCCGGGCGCGGGTCCCACCGAGCGCCGCCCGATGCGGGGTTCCCGCACCTGAGGGCGGACCTGCCGCTTTTCGGCAGGCGCCCTGGCCGCGCGGATGTCCCGGGAGCCCCCGGGACGGATCGGCGGGAAATGCAAACGGCGCCGGATACCGGCGCCGTTTCCGTTCCAGGACCGCGGGACACCGGCGCCTAAAAGGCGTTCGGGTCGTTGAACAGCATGCGCACGGTCCGGAATATGATCTTCACGTCCAGCCACAACGACCAGTTCTCGATGTAGTCCAGATCGTAGGCCACGCGGCGCTCGGCCTTTTCCATGCTGTCCACCTCGCCGCGCATCCCGTTGACCTGCGCCCAGCCGGTGATGCCGGGCCGCACACGATGGCGGGCGAAATAGCCGGCCACCGCCTGATCATACAGCCGCCCTTCCACACGCATGGCGATGGCATGGGCCCGGGGCCCGACGATCGACATCTCCCCGCGCAACACATTGATGAGCTGCGGCAGCTCGTCGATCGACAGCCGGCGCAGGTGGCGGCCGATCCGGGTCACGCGGGGGTCGTTGCGCACCGTGCGCTGCGCCCCGCTCAGGTCGCCCTGGTCCACATGCATGGTGCGGAACTTCAGGACGTTGATCGGACGGTTGTTGAAACCATAGCGCGGCTGTTTGAAGAGCACCGGCCCGCGGCTGTCGATCTTGATGGCCAGGGCAATCAAGGCCAGCACGGGCGACAGCGCGACCAGGGCCAAGCCCGCGACCACGACATCCTCCACCCGCTTCAGCCGGCCGCCGATCCCGCTCAGCGGACGCCGGAACAGGACGAGGGGCGGCGGCGCGGGGAACGCGCCGCGCGCGTCGGTGGGGTCCACGACGGTGGCAACCCGCACATCCACGGGCAACGCGCGCGCAGCATCCACCAGTGTCAACAGCCGGGCCATGGAGACGCGGGGCGAAGCCGCCACGATCACCTCGTCCACCGGATCGTCGCGCAGCCGGGCCACAAGGTCGTCCAGCCCGCCAAGCACTGGCGTACCCAGGGACGGATCCTGCATCGGTTTGCCGTCGACGAAGGCCCCCGCGATCTCGACCGGCTCGCGGCCGAACCGGAGATCGCGCAGACACCGCTCGATATCGCGGGCGGTGCCGAGGACAACGGCACGACGGGCAGCCGTCCGGCGTCCGGCGAGGCGGGCCGACGCGTCGCTGACGACCAACTGGCCGACGGCGATCAGCGCGAGCGCCCACATCACGGCACCCATCGATACCTCGGATGGGCGTGCGTCGACGGCGCTCGCAAGGGCGGAGATCGCCGTGCCGATGGCAAAGGTGAACGCAAATCCACGCACGGTCCCGGCTTCCCGGTCGAGCCAACCGAGGCGGACCAGCCGGCAATGCAGCGCGGTGGCGATCGTGGTCGCGGCACTCAACAGGAGTGTCAGCAGAATCTCGGACGAGATGTGCGGGAACCGCGGCAGAACAAAAGGCGCGGCGCTGATCCAGGTGGCAGCGCACAGGCCGCTCAAGCCGACATGGAGAATGCGGAGCGAGACCGAAACCGGTCGAATTCGGAGACGGGATCCCTGCGCCACGGTGGTCGCAATGGACGCGGGATCTTCCGTGAAAGCCGTGCTCATGCCCACTGCCTAGCATCGGAGAGGTGACGGCAAGGTCCACGAATGCCCGCCCTCTGCACAAGCCGAGCAATTGAATCAACTCAGCGGCGCAACTTCTGCGCTTTTGGAATGACGCTCAATCATTCCCCTCGCGTCGTCGGCAACCCGACGTGGTGAGGATTGCACCAGATAACCAGTTCTAAAGTTGAGTCCAACGGAATTCGCCGCATTCGGGGCACATCAGCCACGTTTCCAGACGGTGACTTCTGAACCGATGCTGTAACGCCGGCCGGATCACATTCCAGAAGCGCTTACCACCAGCCCAACCATGGCGCAGTGGGCGTATGCGTCCGCGCATACCATCACCGATGCGCCACCACCCCGGCCTCGGCCATTCGGCGCATCAAACCGGACGGGATAATCCGGGAATTTCCAGATCCTAGCGGAACAGCGCCATCAACGTTCAAGTAACCCCTCTGCCGGGTAAAAGACAAAGCGGACGCGGCAGCCCGGCAGAGCCTTTGCCGGAAACAACCGCATCATACAAGTTCCTCGTTGTGCGCACGAGGCGACGAACCATCACGGGCCGCGGCTATTCGATCCGCCACTTCGTCTTGTGACGTTACTTCTGCGTTCGAATAATTCCGCCATTCCCATGGTCGCTCGCATCCGCCCGACGAAAACGGATATCCATGAAGCGCCTGATCTCCTACGCCCCCGCCTATCGGGCGGCACTCTCGTCGGTTACGGTGTTCGACGGGTACGAAGAGGTGCAGCGGCGAATCGCATCAGACGCCTCCGCTGGCCCGATCATCGTCTCGTTCATCAATGCCCATGGCTTGAACCTGTTCTTCAAGGACGCCGGGTTCCGGGAGGCAATCCAGGGCTCCCGGCTGATTCTGCGCGACGGCAGCGGCATGAAGATCGCCATGCGGCTGTCCCGCATGGCGCCTGGGGCGAATCTCAACGGCACCGACTTCATCCCCTGGTACCTGCGGAACAACCGCGGAAAACGGGTGGCCGTCTTCGGGGCGGAGCGCCCCTACCTTGAGGCGGCTGTGCGGCGCCTCAAGGCCGACGGCGTCGATATCGCCGCCCATCTGGACGGCTTTCAAAGCGACGCGGCGTACCTGGACGAAGTCGCCCGCACGAAGCCCGACATCCTTCTCCTCGCGATGGGAATGCCCAAGCAGGAGAAGCTTGCGGCTCGCCTCGCCCGCGCGGCCGAACATCCGATGGTGATCCTCAACGGCGGTGCCATCGTGGACTTCCTTGCCGGCAAGTTCCCGCGTGCCCCCTCTTGGATGCGTCGGACGGGAATCGAGTGGCTGTTCCGCTTCGCCCAGGAACCCCAGCGCCTGTTCGGCCGGTATGTCATCGGCAATGCGGTTTTCGTGTGCCGTGCACTAACGATGGCCGCAATCGAACGGCTGCCGCTCAAAGATACCGCCCCCATGGGGGTGGACAAATCTGCGGCTTGACCGATCCCCGGCCCGCCCTCAGCGGATCGGGCCGGGCAACAGCCCCTCGCCGTTCGCACCGGCGGAGCGGTGCCATCCCGCGAGGCATCCATGGGCCATGCGGGACGCGGATTGTCTGGCCGCGCACGAAAGCTGCGGTGCCACATGAGCACGTCCTGCGGATGCTGGGCTCAATCGGCGCCCACTCCTTCGATCATGTAAAATTCGCAAGACGCTCATTCAGTCCGTGTAATTTCGAATACACCGGATTGAAGCGGATCGGCACCCAGCAGTAGAACGGAGCATCTTGGAAGGCATGTACGCAGAACGCCCGGCACAACCATGCAGGCACTAGCGAAAGAGTGTCACAACTTTGCTCGCAGATAGGGGTAATCCGAATGGGTATGTTTCTCTGCAGGGTAGAGATCATTCACAGGAAGGACAACTCCCATGACGACGAGCGGTATCGGACTGCAAATCCGCGAGAGCTGGCGTGATGGCTTTGTCGGAATCATGGAAGTTCCGACCAGCAAGGCCCTGAACGGCTGGCGGATGACTTTCGAATTTCCGCACCCGATCACGCAGATCTGGGGGGCGAAGATCGTCAAGAAGGTCGGCAACCTGTACGAGATCGAAGGCGTCGACTATACGAGCAAGGTCGCGGCCGGCGGCAGCTTCAAGTTCGGATTCGTGGCATCCGAAAACGGTGTTGTGTCCACGCCCGGGAGCTGGACGCTGAACGGCACGACCTACACCGCGCCTGCCAAGCAGATGCCCGCGCTTTCGGTGAGCGACGTCTCGCTCACCGAAGGCCATGCCGGGACGCAAATGGCGACCTTCACCGTCAAGCTGTCGGCGGCCAGCGCCAGCACCGTCACCGTTAATCTGGCCACCGAGAACGGCACCGCCGTTGCCGGCAGCGATTATGATGCCCGCACCGGCACTTTGAGCTTCGCCCCGGGCGAAACGGTCAAGACGTTCACCGTCCCGGTGCGCGGCGACACGCTCAACGAGGCCAACGAGACCTTCAAGCTGCTGCTCAAGGCCGCGACCAACGCCACCATCCTCGACCACGAAGGTGTGGCAACGATCCTGAACGACGAGAGCGTCGCCACCCCGGTCCCGCCCGCGATTGCCGTTTCGGACGTGTCGGTGGTCGAGGGCGCGTCAGGCACCCGCCAGGCGCTGTTCACGGTGCGCCTGGACAAGGCGGCCACCGGCCCGGTCACCGTCGCCTACGCCACCCAGGACGGCACCGCGCTGGCCGGTTCGGACTACCAAGCCGCGACAGGCAGTCTGACCTTTGCCGCCGGCGAGACCAGCAAGACCGTCGCCATCAACATCCTCGGCGACACGGCCGTCGAAACCGACGAGACGTTCAGCCTGGTTCTCAGCGCACCCGCCGGCGCCACCCTGGCCGATGCCACGGGTGTGGCCACGATCCAGAACGACGACACGGCGCCCATCCCGGTGGCGCCTGCGCTCTCGGTTTCGGACGTGTTGGTGGTCGAGGGCGCGTCGGGCACCCGCCAGGCCGTCTTTACCGTGCGGTTGGACAAGGCCGCCACCGGCCCGGTCACCGTCGCCTATGCCACCCAGGACGGCACGGCACAGGCCGGCACGGACTACCACGCGCTGGGGGGCCAGCTGACCTTCGCCGCCGGCGAGACCAGCAAGACCGTGGCCGTCAACATCCTCGGCGACACGGCCGTGGAGACGGATGAAACGTTCAACCTGATCCTCAGCGCCGCCAACGGCGCCACCATTGCCGACGCCACCGGTGTGGCCACGATCCAAAACGACGACACGGCGCCCACCCCGGTGGCACCGGCCCTTTCGGTTTCGGACGTCACGGTCGCCGAAGGCGCATCGGGCACCCGCCAGGCGGTCTTCACCGTGCGCCTGGACAAGGCCGCCACCGGACCGGTGACCGTTTCCTACGCCACCCAGAACGGCACCGCGACGGCGGGTTCGGATTACCAGGCCGCAATGGGCAATCTGACCTTTGCCGCCGGCGAGACCAGCAAGACCGTCGCCGTCAACATCTTCGGCGACACGGCGGTGGAAGCGAACGAGACGTTCAACCTGAACCTCAGCGCGGCGACCGGTGCCACCATCGCCGACGCCCTGGGCGTGGGCACGATCCAGAACGACGACTCCGCGTCCGGCGGCGGGACCGGCATCGGTCACAACTGGGGCAAGCTCGATCCGCTGATGTACCGCGGCAGCGCCTATCCCGGCCGGGATTTCGCCACCGGCCTGCCGACCAGCGGCAGCACCATCATCAAGGTCAACCCCGGGACATCGGTCCCCCAGCTTCAGGAAATCATCCGGACCGCGCCGAAGGACGCGATCGTCGAGTTGCAGGCGGGAACGCACGTCTTCGACCAGACGCTGCTCATCCGCCGGGGCGACATCACGGTCCGCGGCGTCGGTCAGGACAAGACCGTCATCAAGGCGTCCTTCTCCAGCGAGGGCGACGACATCATCCAGGTCCGGGCCCCCTGGAGCCTGGACGAGTACGGGATGATCGACGACCGGGAGTCGACGGCCGTCACCACGCTCGGCCGTGCGGCCGGCAAGGACGCGTCGGTCGTGAAGCTCGCATCGACCGCCAACGTCAGGGTCGGCGACTTCATGGAGGTGATGATCCCCAAACCCATCGAGATCAACCACGACAACTATCTGGGATCGATGGGCGAGATCGCCTGGGTCGACCATACCACCGGTGAGGTCGGCCTGAAGCACAAGCTCGGCTGGTCGGCCCCCGTCGGCGCCAAGGTCCGGACCGTCGACCTCCTCGACAACGTCCGTATGGGCGACTTCACCATCGACTACGGCACGCCCAAGAACGCCGTCGACAAGACGCGGTACCAGAACCACAACTTCGAATACATTCCGGGCACCGACGGCAACGGCTACAATGCCATCTACATGAATGGCGTGCACGAAGCCGGCCTTTACAACATCACGGTCAAGAACGCGGGTTCCAACGCGTTCAAGTTCACGACCGCGCTGGAGGTGGACGCCAACAACCTGACTGTCGACGGCGCCCAGAACATCGGGGCGGGTGGCAACGGCTACGGCGTCTGGTACTTCCGCACGTACTACAGCGACTTCCAGAACCTGACGTTCCAGAACGCCATCCGGCACGGCATTGTCGCCGGCGCCCCCGGAGCCAACGGGTTCAACAACTTCCACGTCAAGTATTCGGACACCAACGTGGACTTCCACGGCGGGCCGGACTACGCGAACATCTACTACGTGGAGAAGATGGCCCTGGTCCCGAAGGTGGACTACAACCACCCGGCCATCGACTACAAGAACCCGATCACCGAATACCAGAACACCGTCCGCTTCGACAGCGTGCAGGCGGCGATGTCGACGGGCCCCGGCTACCCGAGCGGTGCCAAGGTCCGCCCGGACAAGATCGTCCTGTCGGACAATGGCGGCTACGTCGCCCCGGGCGGCGGCGGCGATCAGGTGTGGGGCGGCAAGGGCAACGACCACTTCTACCTGTACGGCCCCTTCGGCCAGACCAAGATCCATATCGGTTCGGCCGGCGGGCGCGATGTGCTGGAGGGCTTCAACAAGAACCTGCCCAACCAGTACCACACCGACCTGCTGCACATTCAGGCCAACGTGAACGGCAGCGGCATCAACACGGTGTCCGACCTGCTGGCGCGTGCGAAAAGCGACGGCCAAGGGAACACGGTGATCGACCTGGGCGGCGAAAACAGCGTCACCCTGCTCGACATCGACCCCGGCTCCCTCGTCGCAAGCCACTTCACGGTCTACTAACCGGAGAATGCCAAGGCGGCGCAGGGCGCGGGGGCCGAAAGGACTCCACGCCCTGCGCCGCCGACGCGCGTCTGCCGCATGACCGCCCCGCCAAGTGCAAGGCGTCCCTGGCGCAAGATGTGGATCCGGGGCCGACCACACGCGTAGGGTTGCCAAAGTGGTGCTAGTGCCTCTAGCCAATCGCCGCCCGATGCGGCTGGGCGTAGACTGCGGGTGGACATTGAGGGACGGCCCATGTCGCAATCCTTTGCCCACCGTATCATCGTCTGGAACTGGCAGGAACGCCGCTTCCAGGACGTCGGCACCATGGCCGAGTTCGAAGCGGTTCTGCGCAACCGCTACATCCGGTCCACGCTGAAGCTCGTCGACGATCTCACCACGGGCAGCGACCATGTCTTCCTGGTCGTTTCGTCCGTCGTGAAGGAGTTGCCGGTCCACGGGCCGAACGTCGTGGTCTTCCTGCTCGACGACGAGCAGTTCGAGGTCCCCCGCTATGCCCACCGGGTCGGCGCGATCTTCAAATGCTTCGGCGAAAAACCCTATCTCGACCGGCGCTTGCGCATGGACGGGCTCCAGGCCCTGATTTTGGCCCGCTACCTGCGCTGCTGGGGACGCTGGGCGGCATCCAGCGTCGCCGCGTGGCGTGCGGGGGATGGCGCACGCGCGCCCATCCATCCGATCCCGATCGGCTATGACGACCAAGTGGACCTGGATCCACCGCCGATCCTGACCCGCGACTTCGATGTCGGTTTCGAAGGAAGTGTCGGCCATGCCGGCACGGGTGGCGGGCTGATCGCCAGCCTTGGCACGCCCAAGCAACGTTCGCGCGCGCAGATGGTGGAGGTCCTGACCGGCTACCTGGCGCAACGGCCGAACGTGAAGGCGAACCTGGTGACGGTGGCCACCTTCTGGGACAGCCGGAATGCCGGGCCGGTCGCCTATTCCCAACGCTTGGCGCAGACGAAAATCTGCCTGGTTCCGCGCGGCACCCTTTCGGAAACGGTGCGGTACTACCAGGCCCTGCGGTACGGCTGCATCGCCATTGCCGAGCGCCAACCCGGCCATTGGTACCTGTCGGGCAGCCCCGCGGTCATCCTCGACGACTGGAAGGATCTGCCCCGCACCCTGGACGCCCTCCTGGGGGATCCGCAGACCATGGAAGCGATGTCCAAGGCAGCGCTGGCGTGGTGGCGGGACCGGTGCGCAGAGGAAGCACTTGCCACTTACGTCGTCGAATGCCTCACGGGCTTCGAACCCTCACGGGTCCTGACGATGGACGCCCTGCCCCCCAAGGAGCCGGTGGCTGCCTGAGCGGCGTGACGGGCGGGGGAACTCCCCCGCCCTTTTTTTCATGTCCAGGCGCGGTCGAACACCACCGCCCGCGGGGGCTCGGCAGGGGCGCGCGCCGCCAGCCGGGTGACGAGTTCCTGGTACGCGTCCACATAGCGGCCGGGCCCGAACCGCCCCTCGATCTCCGGCCATTGCCGCTCGATCGCAACCCGATAATCGTCCGCACGTTCGACGAGGGTGCACAATCCCGCGGCAATGGCGGGCACATCGCCGAGCGGCGCCCCGACGCCCACATCGAGCCCGTCGAGGTAGCCGTCGATGCCCGTCGCCAGCGAGTAGAGGACCGGCACACCCGACAAGAGAGCCTCGACATAGGCCATGCCGAACGTCTCGTTGGCACTCGGCAGGACGAAGGCCGCATAGGTGGACAGCCTGCGCATGACCTCCGCGTTTTCCAGGGTTCCGAGGAAACGCACGGCATCGCCCAGGCCCAGGCGGGCGACGATGGCCTCGATCTCGCCCATGGCCTGCGGGTTTGACCAGCCGATCACATCCAGGCGCAGGCCCGGGTGCGTCCGGCGTGCCAAGGCGAGCCCATCCAGCAGCCAATGAAGCCCCTTTTTCCGGTAAAGGTTGAGGTCCATCACCGTGACCAGGGCCTGACGATCCCAAGCGTCCCGGTCCGGTGCGACCGGGTTTCGGGTGATGGGTTTCGACACGAAATTGGGCAGCAGCGATTGATCCCGGACCCGCCCCGGATAGCGGGCGTCGATCCAGTCCTTGAACCAGGCGGAAACGTAGTAGATGGCGGCGGCATCGCCGATCACCTGCCCGAAATACCGCCGCAGGCCGGGTTTGAAGCGGAAGAACTTGCTTTCGACCTCGCCGCGGACCGAGCAGACGTAAGGAATGCCCAGACGGCGCGCGATCATCCGCGCGGCCACGCCTTCGATCGTCAGCTTGTGCGCATGAATGACGTCGGGGCGGCGGCCGGAGCGGGCGATGAGGGACATCACGCGCTCCGCCAAGGCATGCATCGTCGGGCGATGCAGCAAGCCTCCCGGCGGTGCCCAATACCCCATGGCGACGAGCGTCTGGTTGTCCCGGGGTGGGAATTCGCGCAGGTAGCACTTGCGCGGGTCGGCCGTGCGCTTCAGCGACACGATGAGGTGGTCGCACGCATCGATACGGTCGATGAAGTTCTTGACCGCGTTGGTCGTACGGTTGCGCACCGGGTCCGGATAATCGGCCGAAAGGTGCAGGACGAGAGGCCTCGGGTGCATCACAATCCTCCCCGGGAGGCAAGCCGCGGCGCCGGTGCCGAACAGCCGCGTTCCGCCAATATTCCGTCGTAGATGGTCTGGATCCTCGCTGCCACGTTGCCCCATCCGAACCCGTCGGCGTAGGCCATGGCGCGCCCGCGTCTCGCCGCGTACTCGGACCGCATCGCGGGAAGCAACCGGGTGAATGCCTCGGCCGCGGCGTCGGGGGCCGCGAAATCGACGACCAGCCCCACGCCGCTCCCCTCATGGATGCGCCGGAACGACGGAATATCGTTGAGCAACGGCAGCAGCCCGGCGGACATGCCTTCCACCACGGCAATTCCAAAGCCTTCGTACTCGGATGCGCTGACCGCGACCGAGCATCCGGCCAACACCGTCCGCAGCTCGCCATCGGAAATGCCGGTCATGACCCGGACCCGGTCCTTCACGCCGTGCTCTTCCGCCAGACGATCGAGATCGGCAGGCCCGATATCCCACTCGACGCCAGCGATGGTCAGGTCCCAACCAGGGTCGCGGGCATTCAGGCAGGCCAGGAAGCGGATCAACCGGTCCAGGCGCTTGTTGGCCGAGAACCGGCCGACGAAGACCATGGATTTGACGAAGTCCGGGCTGCCCTGCCCGCGGAATTTCACACAGTCCACCCCGTTCTCGACCAGCACCAGCCCATCCGGCCGGATGATCGTGAATGTCGCCAGGTCGCCTTCGCTGCACGCGAAAACGGCGTCGTAGGCCTTGATGGTGGTTCGCGTGACGGTGTGGAAAAACGCACGTTTGAAACGGCTGCCGGCATTCGTGTGAAAGAAGCCCCCGTGCGTCGTCGCCACGATCGGCTTGCGGTGCAGCACCTTCGTCGCTGCGACCGCGTCGAAAAAGAAATCGACGGCGTGGACATGGACGATGTCCGCATCGCGCAGGTGTCCGAGGAAGGCCGGCGCGACCGGATATTTGCTGGACCCGCGCCACGGGATCCGCACGATCCGGTAATCGGGCGTGGCCTCGGATGCGGGGAGCCGCGTGTCCGGCTGCCGGAACAGCCTGTCGAGGGTGACCACCGTCACCTCATGCCCCGCGCGTCCCTGCTCCCGGGCGAGATTGTCGACATAGTTCTCCAGGCCGCCGACCGATGGCCTGAACTGGCGGACGAGGTGGACGATCCTCATGGCGGCCCTCAGTACAGCTTGTAGACGGGTAGGTTCAGGCAGGCCCGGACCTTGCCCAGGTTGAGCCATGCACGCGTCCGCACACGCCAGGCGCTGTCGGGCCGTGCGAGGCGCAGCGCACCGGCGCATCCCAGGAAGGCGAGTGCCTTCCCGGTCGAACCGAGCAGGAACAAGGCACGCCGGACCGGACGCAACGCGCGCAGACGGATCATGCCGTAGGTTTGACCGGACCGGACGGCCCGCGCGCGCAGGTATTCGGCACGCAGACGATCGGGCGGGATGCCTTCCCGGACGACCGCCTCGCGACAGACGACGATGCGGGCACCGTTGGCCGCGAGCCGACCGAAGAAGTCGGAGTCCTCGCCGCCGGAGCGCCCCAGTCGCAGGTCGAAGCGGGCGCCTGCGGCCCGGACCGTGTCCAGACGCACCAACGCGTTCGCCGTCGATCCCATGTCCTTGCGGGTTCCCGTCGGGCCCCAGTCACGCGACAGGGGATCGGCCTTCACCATCCATGCGGGGGCCTCCGCCGGGTACTGGGCGACGACGCGCCCCAAAACCGCGTCCGCGGCGTAGAGGCCGGCCGCCTCGAACAAACGGAGCAGCCAGTCGGGATCGGCGATCTCGTCATCGTCGATCATGGCCAGCCATTCCCCGCGGGCCTCCGCCAGGATCCGGTTGCGCGCGGCCGAGATGTTCGGACCGGGCTCGACGAAGTACCGGACCGGGACGCCGGTCTCGGCGGACCACCCCGTGATGGTGGCCCGGCCGGATCCCGCCCCGTCGTTGTCGACGACCACGATCTCCATCGTCTGGCCGGCGGGCAGGATCTGCCGGGCGAGCGACGACAGGGTCTCGACCGCACCGGGCCGGCGGTAGGTGCACATGCCGATTGTGATCATTCATGCCTCCTTGCGTCGGACGGCGCCGGTCTGCGCCCAAGGCTGCCCCTGCACCGGCCTCTGGTCCGGGACGGCGGCCTGTGCCGGCCTCCTCGCGTGGATGTACGCCTGCGTGACCATGAAGACGGCCACCAGGAACATCACCCAGAGGATGCTGTAGCGGCGGAAGGCCGAGCTCTCGAAGAGGTTGTGGAGAAGGAACAGCAGCATCACGTTCAGCGTGAAGCTCCGGACCCACGGATCGGCCCGGAACGTCACGCGGTAGCGCGAGAAGCTCACCACGACCAGCGCCGCCAAGGCGCACAGTCCGACGATGCCCGTCTCGATCAGGATATCCAGGTAGCCGTTGTGCGCCTGGAGAACCATGACCACGAAGCCGCTTCCGTTCAGCGCGGCGAGCGACACGTCGCCGGCGCCCCAGAATCCGTTGAACCCGTGGCCCAGGATCGGACGCGTGAGGAACCGCTCCCACGCGAACGCCCAGATGTCGGTCCGTCCGGTGAAGGTCGTGTCGCCGAACACGATTTCCAGCAGCTTGTCGGTGGTCAGGCCGGCGAAACCGGCGAGGAAGATGTAGACCGCCACCACGTTCGCAATCGCGGTCAACAGAACGAGCGACGGTCGGAGCGCCATCGCGCGGCTCAGCGCAATCACGACGGTGCAGGCCAGCGGCACGAGGATGGCGAGCCCGATCGAGGTCTTGGAGACCGATGCCACCAGCACGACCGCGCCCATGGCGATTCCGAGCCACGGCCAGCGCCCTTCGGCCCGGCGGCGACGTGGCTCGGCGAGGGTGGAGAGGCAGACGATCATCCCCAGCGCGATGATCATGCCGAGCACGTTCTTCTGGCTGTAGATGCCGGCATGGCCGAGCGGGGTCGGCGGCGTTGTCAGGACCGCGACGAAATTGACTGCGATCGTCGCGAGGAAGATCCAGAAGACGAGCCGGCGGAGCACGGCCGGTTCGTCGATGACCGCGACCGGGACCAGCAGCGAGCCGATGATCATCACCTGCAAGAACAGGCGCCGGACGACGATCCCGGAGTTCAATGCCCAGAGAATGCCCGCGGTGCTCCAGGCGAGGTAGAAGAGCAACGGCCAGAGCAGAACCAGATAGGCACCGAGCCGGCTGCGGCGTTGCAGCCCGGTCCAGGCGGCCATCCCGAAGCAGGCGACCCAGAACAGCTGGTTCAATGGATTGGATGCGGCCGCATCCTGGTTGATCGTGCTTGTCAGTTCGGCATGGGCGCTCTGTCCGAAGAGCAGCGGCTCGAAAATCAGGATGTAGGAAAGGACCGTTCCCAGCACCCAGCCGGCCACCCGCTCCGGGCTCAAGCCGGCATGGGATGATGTCGCGGTCGCCGTCAGGGTCGCCATCGCACCACCTCACGCGCCTTCGACCGCCGCCGCCCTTCGGGCCGCGGGTGCGGAGGGCTTCAACTGCAGCAGGACGATGCCGGCGAGGTGGACCACTTCGCCGATGCAGATCGCCAGGATCGCGGTCCAGGGCCGGGCCCCGGTGGCGGCGACGAGGACGAGCGTGGACACCAGGGCCCCGAGGGCACCGGCACCGGCCAAGCCCGCGAAGCGCCGTTCGGCCTGCAAATGCAAGGACAGGCCACTGCGGACGTGGAACAGGAGCGTCACCACCGCCCAACCGGCGACATAGATGCCCACGTCGGGATAGCGGCCGCGGAAAACGTAGGCCTCGAGCAAAGGCCACGCGGCCAGGATCGCAACGGCGCCCAGCAGGTTGAGCACCACGAATCCGCCCAATGCCAACCAGATGGTCCGCAGGGCATCCCGTCGCCGCCCCTCGGCAAGCGTCCGCACGCACCGCGGCAATGCCACACGGCCCCAGGCCGAAAACATCAGCGTGTGCGGCGAAAAGAGCAGCCGGGCGGCCTGCATCCCGCCGAGCACCGCGACACCGAATGCCCCGGTCACGACGAAAACGTAGGTCCTGTGCATGATCTCGTTGGAAACGACACCCGCCAGCGCCCAGCCCATGTCGCGGCCGTAGAGCCGGAATTGCGAAAGGACCTGCCGGAGCGGCGCCCCGCCGAGGTTCGCACGCAGCACCGCCGCCGCCTGCCCCACCAGCAACAGCCCCCCGCAGGCATAGGCGGCGAGCACCCCGTCGAGCACATCGAGACCGTACCAGGTCAACGGCAGGGCGGCGAATGTGGCGAGGATGAAACCGGCATCCTGGCGGAGCACCCGCGCCGCGTCCTGCCGGGCGAACTGGTAGGTCCGCAGCGTCTCGCGCAGCAGGTAGGCGGCGACATAGACGGCGCAGAGCGTGACCGTTCGCCAGTCATCGCCGATGGTTATGACGACGATTGCCGCCGTCGCGGCCGCACCGGCCAGGGAGAACGCCAGGGAGCCCCCGACCAGCGCCATCACGACCGCGGGGCTGTATCCCTGGTCCGTTCGGGACCGGGTCAGCGCCATGCCGAGATGGCTGTTCAACAGCGCGTTCTGCAGGACCGACATCATGAGCGCCAGACTGAACGCCAGGCTGTAGACCCCGAACTGGACCGGTGTGCCGAAGACGAGAACGGCGCTGGACAGGAGCAGCCCATGCCCGCTGAGAAGTCCCTGCCCAAGGAGGGATCGGATGATGTCGGTGCGCATGGTCGCTCGTTTGCAACGGAAAATCGCCCGGGGTGTCGCCCGGCACCCCGGGCCCGGCGGGATGGATCAGGCAGCCAAGGGGTAGACGACGCCGCCGGACGGCTCGCTATCCGTAATGGACCGGAATTCGGCCCGGGTGATGATGGCGGCGACGTTGTTGCACCCGAGTTCGGCCAGCTCCTTCACGGTCTGCGAGACCGCGATCCGCCGCGTGCTGCGCCAACGCACGGCCATGAGGACGATATCGGAGATGCAGGCCAGCATCTTCGCATCGGCCGCCGCCAGGACCGGGGGCGAGTCGAGCAGCACATAGTCGTACTGGCGCTTGAGCTCGTCCAGGAGTTGGACGAACCGGTTGGACCGCAGCAGCCTCTGGGCCTGCTCGCCGCCCGTGCCGGCCGACAGCACATGGACGCCCGACACCGGATCGATATGGATGAGGCCACGGTAGTCCGCGCCCTGGGCGACGACCTCCACCAAACCCTCCGTCCGCTGGACCGAGAAGGTCTCGCCCAGGTTCGGGCGCCTCAGGTCGCAGTCGACGACGATCACACGGCGTCCGGATGCCCCGATTTCCCGGGCCAGCGAGCTGGTGAGGAAGGTCTTGCCCTCCTTCGGCAGGGACGAGGTGACCAGAACGGAAACGCCCTGGTTGCGGCGACGGTTGATGTCCAGCATCACGTGGATCGAGCGCAGCGTCTCGCGGAAGTACATGATCGGCGCCGAGGTCCCGGCCGACAGCTCCTGCCCGTTCCGCCGCTTGCGCAGCTTGAGTTCGGGCATGGTGGTCACGACCGTCACGCCATGCTGGCGCTCCAGGTCGGTTCCGCGCCGGTACCCCCGCTCCATCAGTTCGGCGAGGAAAGCGGCCAGAAGGCCCACGGTCAGCGACACGATGCCGGCCGCCGCCAGCAGCACCGATTTGGACGGGAAGTCCGCACGCGCGGGTGTGCTGGCGCGGGTGATGATCCGGGCCTCGGCCGACGCCCCGGTGGTGTGCTGGACCTCCTTCAACTTTTCCATGAGGGCCATGAACACCTGCCGCTGGGCGTCGACCTCCTGCGCCAGGACGTTCTGCCCCTTGTCATGGTTCTGCAGCTCGCTGAACTCGCGCTTGTACTGCTCCAGGCGCTGCCGGATCGTTTCGACGTTCTGCCGTGCCACGGCCAGATCGGTCCGCATCTCGTTCAGGTACCGGCGGCCTTCCCGGGTGATCGCGCCCTGCACAGCCTGGATTTCCGACCGCACCTTCTGAAGGTCGGGGTGGCGCTCGCCATGGGTGGTCTGCAGTTCGCCCGCGCGCTGGTGCAGGCGGGACAACTGCTCGCGCATGATGGTCACGGCACCCGACTGGATCGCGTTCAGGACGGCATCGACGCCGCCGGACCCCAGGGCGCGCTCGGTCTGCTGGACGGCGGCCTGCTTGCGCGCGAGTTCGGTTTGCGCGGCGTTCAGGTCCGTCGATGTCTGCAGGATGAGAGTGTTGATGACATTGGAGTCCCGGTCCTTCGTCAGGCCCGTTTCGGCGCGGTACCTGCCCAACTTGGCCTCGGCGTCGGCCAGGTCCTGCCGGGCGCGCTCGACCCGGTCCTCCAACCAGGTGACCGCCCGCGTGCGGCCACTGTCCGCCTGGGTGATCCGATCCTCGATGTAGTTCTCAAGGTGACGGTTCACGATCCGCGCGGCGACCCGCGGGTCTTCCGCCTTGAAGGCGAATTCAAAGACGGGGCCCTGCCCGATGGCCGTAACGGTCGATCGCTTGAGCAGCTCCTGTGCCGCCTCACGGTTGGTGCCGGCCGTGGCTTCCCCGTCCTCGACCTCCTCGACCTTCGCGGGCCTGAGGGAGCGGACGAAGTCGACGGCCTGCTCGACCGGGCTGCGGACGGCATCCGGCAACATGGACAGGAAGCGCGATGCGCCGCCCCCCTTCTCCGCATCCTCGACCTTGCCGATGGCCTTCCAGAAACGAGGATCGGTTGCAAGCCCGAGGGACTCCGCCGTCCGCAGCGCCAACTCGCCCGAGCGCAGCAGCTCCAGCTCGCGCGTGATCGTCGCGTTGTCGAAACGGAACGTTTGATTCGCCGCATCGAAAACGACGTTCGTCGGAGCGGGCGTGTCCAGCGAGACCACACCTTTTGCCGTGAACTGCGCCTTGCGTTGCGCAATGACGGCGGTCAGCCCAACCAGGCACACCGTGACGGTGAAGAGCATGATGAGTTTGCGGCGCTTGAGGACCGACACGATTCCCCAGACGTCGATGAGGCCGTCATCGGGTCGGTCCTCCACCGGCCTGAATTCGGCCGGGGGCCGGCCGCCGGAACGGTTGAGAACAAGGGGCTGCGCGTCGTCGGAGCCGTTCATCTGTGCGCCTTCGATGTTCCTGGAAAAATGAAGCGCCGACCCTCTCGGCGCCCGGTCCAAGCGCCCAGATCCTAAGTATTCACCAATCCCGCCTCTATCCCGGTTTCCGGTGTAACACCAAGCTATAAGGAACTCAGCCGCTCAGAATTACCAGCAGCACTAGCACATCGGTCTAAAAACCGACTAACCCGGCATATTTCCCCGGAAACCCGCAAGACCTAACGGGCTAGAACGTCCTTTCCACGCAACGAACATTCTGGTCCGGGGCATCGAAAACCGGATCTCCGGAGGCAACCATCCTGGCGGCATCCCAGATGGCACACATCCCCGGCCACACGAACAATGCGGAGGTGTCAATCCCCCGGGAGCAAACACCGGGGATTAGTCCGATGCGGAAACACGTGGCCCAACAGAACCAACCGAACCTAACCACCACCACCAATTCCCACCCGCCCGAAAACACAACATCAGGTGTTCTTCATGCGTCGCGTTCGGGCGGTGAGATCGCCGGATCGCGACCCCAAACAGGGACGGCGAAAACGCCGACACGTTTGCACAGTTCAAGGATCGCACATGAACGGAGCTCGCAAATACGGGATGCGTGGACGGGCCCTGGTGACCGGCGGGGCGGGTTTCCTGGGCTCGCACCTTTGCGAGCGGCTGCTGGAGATGGACTACGAAGTCCTGTGCGTGGACAACTTCTTCACCGGCACCCGTGAAAACATCGGGCACCTGCTCGATAACCCCCGGTTCGAGTTGATGCGCCACGACATCACGTTCCCCCTCTATGTGGAGGTGGACGCCATCTACAATCTCGCCTGCCCGGCCTCCCCCGTCCACTACCAGCACGACCCAGTCCAGACCACCAAGACCAGCGTGCATGGATCCATCAACATGCTCGGCCTGGCCAAGCGCCTGAAGGCCCGCATCCTCCAGGCCTCCACCTCCGAGGTCTACGGCGACCCCGAGGTGCACCCGCAGCCCGAAGCCTATTGGGGCCGGGTGAACCCTGTGGGTCCGCGGGCCTGCTACGATGAGGGAAAGCGCTGCGCCGAGACGCTGTTCTTCGACTACCACCGCCAGCACAACGTCGATATCCGCGTGGTGCGGATCTTCAACACCTACGGGCCGCGCATGCACCCGAACGACGGCCGCGTGGTTTCGAACTTCATCGTGCAGGCACTGCGCGGGGAGGACATCACCGTCCACGGCGACGGCAGCCAGACCCGCTCGTTCTGCTACGTGGACGATCTGATCGACGGCATGATCCGCTTCATGCATGCCGAGCGCGCCGGGCCCGGACCGCTGAACATCGGCAATCCCGCCGAGTTCACGATCCGCCAGCTGGCGGAAACCGTGATCCGGAAAACGGGTTCGACCTCGCGCATCGTCGAACGCCCGTTGCCGCAGGATGACCCGCGCCAACGCCGTCCGGACATCACCAAGGCGCAGGAACTGCTGGGCTGGTCGCCGACCGTCCCGCTCGAAGCGGGTCTCGACCGAACGATCGCCTACTTCAAGCGCTTCGCAACCGTCCCGGCATAAGGCAGCCCGGTACAGCCCCCGCCCGGCCCGGCAAGTGGCCGGGCGGGGGTTTTCCATTGCGCCCGTGGGCCTTGCTGGTCCCGTCGGCCGATAAGGTGTACCCTGGTGGTGGAATGCCACTTCGCACCTTAGGACCCGACATGCGGCGCCTGGCGGATTGGATGTTGATCATCGCGTTTGCAACCTGCGCCGCATCGGCACCCGCCGCTGCGCAGAACGCCCGTGCCATCAGCCGGTACGCGTACACCTACCGGTGCGGGGAGGAGCGGTTCCAACGCTACATCGACGCCCGCACGCGTGAAGACGCGGTTGCCCGCATGGCATGGCTTGACCGGGGCGGTTGCCGGATCGAGTCCTTTTCACGCGAGGGCGAGCCCAAAAACCTGTGGCCTGAAATCAAACGATCCCTGAGCGATCCCGCGACGCCGGGCGGGCGGAAGTGAGCCGCCGGGATTATCCGCACCGGCCATGGGTCGGTGTCGGCGTTGTGGTCTGGTGGAACGGGCGCGTGCTGCTGGTGCAGCGCGCCAAAGCGCCGCGTCGGGGCCAGTGGGGCCTTCCCGGCGGCGCCCAGCACCTCGGCGAAACCGTATTCGAAGCGGCGGTGCGCGAGGTTCGCGAGGAAACCGGGCTGGAGGTGACGCCCTACGGCGTCGTGACCGTCGTGGACTCCATCGTCCGCGATGATCGCGGCAGCGTGCAATGGCACTACACCCTGGTCGAAGTGGGCGCGACCTGTTCCGGCGGCACGCCCGTCGTCGGCGATGACGCGGCCGCCGCCGGGTGGTACACCCTGACCGAGGCCGAAGGGCTGGTCGAGTGGGACGAAACACTGCGCGTCATCCGTTTGGCGGAGGCCCTCCGCCCGGCCTGACACGCGGGGGCGCCCATATCACCGTCGCCCGGCACCACCCCCATCCCGTCCGACTGTCCTCCGTCTCTGAAGGTCCCACCGCCATGACCCTCGCCGCCACTTCGGCCGACCGTGGCCGCGCGACCCTTGTCGGTGCCGGCGCCGTTGCACTTTGGTCCAGCTTGGCCCTGCTGGCGACGATGACCGGACCGCTTCCGCCGTTCCAGGTCACCGCCATCACCATCGCCGTCGGGGCGCTGGTGGGCATGGCCACGTCGATCGCGGGGGGCCGCAACGTCCTGGCACCGCTCCGCCAGCGCCCATCCGCATGGCTTCTGGGGGTGGCCGGTCTGTTCGGCTACCACGCGCTCTACTTCGTGGCACTGCGTCTGGCCCCGCCGGTCGAAGCGAACCTGATCAACTATCTGTGGCCGCTGCTGATCGTCGTGTTCTCGGGCCTGCTGCCCGGCGAGCGGCTGGGGCGGGCGCAACTGGCCGGCGCCGCGCTCGGCTTGGCGGGAACCGCCCTGGTGGTCACCGGCGGCGACGGCCTGTCGGTCCAAGCCGCCCACCTGCCGGGATACCTGGCGGCCCTGAGCTGCGCGGTGGTCTGGGCCGCCTATTCGGTGCTGAGCCGGCTGTTCGGCGATGTTCCCACGGATGCCGTTTCCGGGTTCTGCCTGGTGACATCCCTCCTGGCCGCCCTTTGCCATCTCGCCTTCGAGACGTGGGTCCCGCCCTCGGCCACGGACTGGGTCCTGTTGCTGGTCATGGGGTTGGGCCCGTTGGGGGCCGCCTTCTTCCTCTGGGACCACGGGGTGAAGCGCGGCGACATCCAGGTTCTGGGCGCGGTCTCCTACTCGACCCCGCTCCTGTCCACCCTGCTCCTGGTCGTGAGCGGACGGGCAGCGCCAAGCCTTGCCGTGCTCGCCGCCACCGTGCTGATCGTCGGCGGGGCGTTCCTGGCAAGCCGGGGACTGATGCGCAAGGATCCGCACCCGGATACCCACTGACCGGAGCCGGCCATTTCCGAACAGACGCCCGCAACACCCGGGAACGCCTTTCGCCATGCCGACCAACGCCAAGACCTTCCTGCGCGACCTGTGGCGCCTGTCCCTGCCCTATTTCGTGTCCGAGGAGCGGTGGTCCGCGCGGGGACTGCTGGCGTCGATCATCGGGCTGAATCTGTTCCAGGTTTACCTGAACGTCGTCTTCAACGAGTGGAACGGCCGCTTCTACGACACGCTCCAGAACCGGGACGAAACACGGTTCTGGGTGGAGTTGGGGATTTTCGGTTGGCTCGCCACGGTGTTCATCGTGGCCGCCCTCGCCAGCTTCTATCTGAATTACACCCTTCAGATCCGCTGGCGGCGCTGGCTCACGCACCTCTATGCGGAGCAATGGCTGTCCGAGCTCACCTACTACCGCCTCCAGTTCTCGACCCAGCCCACGGACAACCCGGACCAGCGCATTTCCGAGGACATCCGCCTGTTCATCTCGCAGACCCTCACGCTGACCCTGGGGCTGCTCAGCGCGGTGGTCACCCTGATCTCCTTCGCCGGCATCCTGTGGACGCTGTCCGGCCCGGCGACGATCCCGCTGATGGGCACGCAGATCACCATTCCCGGCTACATGGTCTGGGCAGCGGTGCTTTACGCGGTCTTCGGAACGGTGGTCACGCACCTGATCGGACGCCGCCTGATACCGATCAACTTCGAGAAGGAGAAGGTGGAGGCCGATTTCCGGTTCGCCCTGGCACGGTTCCGGGAAAACCAGGAACCGATCGCACTCATCGGCGGGGAGGATGCCGAGATGCGCGGCTTCTCCAAACTGTTCGCCGCCATCGTCCGGAACTGGAAGCTGTTCGTCACCTACAACCTCCGCGTCCTGACCTTCACCACCGGGTTCAACCAAGCCGCCATCATCTTCCCGTTCCTGGTCGGGGCGCCGCGGTTCTTCGCAGGCACGATCACGCTCGGCCAGCTCATGCAGATCTCGAACGCGTTCGGGCAGGTGCAGAACTCGCTGACCTTCTTCGTGGATGCGTACACGCAACTTGCGAACTGGGCGGCGACGGTCCGGCGCCTCACAACGTTCGAAGAGGCCGTACGCGAGGTGCGCGCGACCCAGTCCGCCGGCGCCCGCATCGAGCGTGGCACGGGTGACGATCCCGGCTTGTCCATCGAACATGTGCGCCTGGACCTGCCCCATGGTGCGGGCAAGCTGGCCGACGCGGATTTGACCGTCGCCCCCGGCGAGCGGGTGCTGGTCTCGGGACCGTCCGGCTCCGGCAAAAGCACCCTGTTCCGTGCGATTGCGGGCCTGTGGCCTTACGGCGGCGGCACCGTGCGCCTGCCCGCCGGCGCCCGCGTCATGTTCGTGCCGCAAAGGCCCTATCTTCCCATCGGCACCGTCAAGGAAATCGTCTGCTTCCCCGGCGACCCCGCGGCCACGCAGGATGCGGACGTCCACAAGGCGCTGGTGGATGTGGGCCTGTCCAAGCTCGCGGACCGGCTGGACGAGCACCACCATTGGGCACAACGCCTGTCGGGCGGCGAGCAGCAGCGGATCGGCTTCGCCCGCATCCTGCTGCGCCGCCCCGACTGGATTTTCCTGGACGAGGCGACCTCGGCCCTCGATCCGGAAAGCGAGGCGCATTTGTACCGCCTGGTCCGGGAACGGCTGCCCCATGCGACGGTGGTCAGCGTCGGCCACCGCGAAAGCCTGACGGCCTTCCACGAGCGCCACTATGCGATGCGCCCGGCCGGCGACGGCACCGCCCACCTGCTGCCGGTCGGTCAGGCCTGAACAGTTCGGGCGAGGTCGCCGGGGATGAAACCCACATCACGCTTGCATGGGGACGAGGTGACCCGCATCCAGGCGCTCCTGGCGAAGCACCCGACATTGTCGCTCGACTTCGATGGCGCGCTGACCGCCCTTGCCGACGGCCCGGACAATCGCAGCGCCCTGCTGGGCGCTGCCGGCCGAGGCGTCGCCTTGGGCATCGACTTCGACACGCTGACCGTCCGGACCACGTACGGCGACCTGTCGGAGGCGGAAATCCGGACCGCCACCGCCACACCGCGCCGGGCCGAACTCCATATCCAGGACCGCCATCTGCCCGCCGCACGCGCCGCCCTGGCAAACAGGTTCACGGCTGTCCACACGCTGCGCGACTACAGGCTGGACCTGGACGGGCGGACCTTCGCCCCGGATCCGCGCTGCCGACGCCTGACGTCATCGGACGGGCGCGAAGTGGCCGGCCTGTTCCAGCACTACGGTGACACGATCTTCTCCACCTGGATGCTGGACCAGCCGTTCTTCGGCCTGTTCGAAGGCGGACACCTGCTGGCGGCCGGCGGGGTCGTCGTGCAAAGCCGGCGGCTGCGCTCGGCCAACCTCGGCAACTTTCTTACCCGCCCGGACCGGCGCGGGCGCGGTCTGGCCCGCGCGGTGGTCCGCACCCTCGCCGCCACCCTCCGGGCGGAAGGGTGCTCGGTCGTGACACTGAGCACCTATGCCGCGAACGAAGCCGCGTGCCGCGCGTACGAGGCGGTCGGGTTCGAGCTGTTCGACAGCCGGCTGCAGGTGAACGTCCGGGCGGCGGAACCGGTCTGAGCCGGAGGGACGCCGCCCGGCGCCGACCGGATTACGCCGACGGCGGGGCCGTGTCGCGGAAGCTGGGGCGGTCGGAGGCCTTGGCGAACCAAGCCGCCAGTTTCGGACACCTCTGGCGCCAATTCAGGTCCGCGAAACGGAAATCCAGATACCCCAACGTCGCCAGGACCGAGAGGGTGCCGATGGTCGTTGGCCCTTCCAGATCGGCCGCCATCGTTTCGAGCGTGTCGAGCCCGCGCGTGACCGCGCCGAGCTGGCGGCTTTCCCATACGTCCCACCGCTTGTCGGCCGGGCGCATGTTGCGCTCCAGGCGGCACAGGATGGCGGCATCACACATGCCGTCGCCGAGCGCCTGGAACCGCAGCGCCTTCCATCGCGCGGCCCCCGCCGACGGGAACAATTTCCCGCCACCGGCCCGTGCGTCCAGGTACTCGCAGATGACGGGGCTGTCATACAGGACCATGCCGTCGTCGGTGACCAATGCCGGCACCTTGCCCAACGGATTGTCCCGGGGCAGCGTGGTTTCCGACGACCAGGCATCGGTCGCCTCACGCTCGATGCGATCGTTGAGCCCAAGTTCGATGGCGGTCATCACGACTTTGCGGACGTATGGCGACGTCGGCGAATAGCGCAACCTCATACCCGATTCCCTCCCAACCTGATTGTCCGCTAAAAGCTGTCCTTGCGTCGGCGCACCTCGGCAAAGACGACGGCCGGGTCTGCATTCGACAGGCCGACCGCGGCTTGGATGCCCGGATCGTCGCAGCGCAGGAACGGGTTAACCGCTTTCTCCCAGCCCAGCGACGCCGGGATTGTCGGACGGCCGGCAGCCCGCAGCACGTCCACCTCCGCCGCACGGGCCTGGAGTTGCAGGTTGGAAGGATCGAGCGACAGGGCGAAGCGGGCGTTGGATTGGGTGTATTCATGGCCGCAATGAATGTGCGCCGTGTCGGGCAGCCGCCGCAGCTTGTCCAGCGAGGCCCACATCTGCGGGGCCGTGCCCTCGAACATCCGGCCGCACCCCAGCGAGAACAGTGCGTCGCCGCAGAACAGCGCATCCGCCTCGGCGCACCAGAACGCAATGTGGCCGGCGGTGTGGCCCGGGACCTCCAGAACCTCGAAGGCGAAACCGCCCACATCCACCCGATCGCCCTCCACCACGCCGCGGTCCAGCCCGGGGATGCGCACGGCCTCGGCCTTGGGGCCGACGATGGGGCAGCCGAAACGCCGCTTCAGATCCGCGTTGCCGCCGACATGGTCGCCATGGTGGTGGGTGTTGAGGATCAGGTCCAAACGCCAGCCATGCCGCGCGAGCGCAGCTTCCACCGGCTCCGCGGCGGCAGGATCCACCACGGCCACGGTTCCCGTGCCGGCATCCCGCAGCAGGTAGATGTAATTGTCGGACAGGGCGGGGATGAGTTCGATGTGCAGGCTCGTCATGGAAGGACGCTAGCGCATCCGGGGCCGGGCATCCAGAGAGGCGCTTCGAATCCGGGCTTGGGGGTGCCGCCGCTTCTCGTGCCGTGCTAGCTTTGCGCCAAATGCCGCCCGACGTCGTCGACCTGATCGATTTCTATCAATCCAGCCTGGGCCAAGTGGCACGCCGGCTGATCCGGCGCCGCATCCGCGAGATGTGGCCGGATGTGCGGGGCCAAGTGGTCTGCGGCATCGGCTATGCGATCCCATTCCTGCGCCCGTTCCGCGACGAGGCCGAGCGGACGTTTGCGGTCATGCCGGCCTCCCAGGGCTGCGTGTTCTGGCCGCGCGAGGGGCCAGGGGGCGTGGCCCTTGCCGACGAGGCGGAACTGCCGCTTCCCGACAATTCGGTGGACCGGGTGCTGCTCGTCCATGGGCTGGAGTTCACCGAGAACCTGCGCCCCATGATGCGGGAAATCTGGCGGGTTCTGGCCGGCGGCGGGCGGCTGCTGACCGTGGTCCCCAATCGCCGCAGCCTGTGGGCCCAGGTCGAGTTGACGCCGTTCGGCCACGGCACGCCGTACGCGTCGTCACAGCTGAAGCGCCTGTTGAGGGACAATTTGTTCCAGCCCCAGCGGACGTCGTTTGCGCTCTACGTCCCGCCGAGCCGGAGCCGGTTCATGCTGCGTTCGGCCGGTGCGTGGGAGGAGCTAGGGGGGCGCTGGTTCCAACGCTTCGCCGGCGTCTGCATGATCGAAGCCGCCAAGCAGATCTATGCCCCCACCCCACGCAGGGCCGAGGCCAAACGGGCCCGCCTGATCGCTCCGGTGCCGGGCGCCATCGGCCGGCACGCGGCGGAGCAACCCACAGACACGTTGGGGCGGACCACCACACCGGAACCGGAAAGCCCCTGACGCCGACACGGCCGTAACGTCGGTAGCCTGTTGCTGCGGGGTCAGCGCCGCCCGACCATCGCCGAAACGCCGGTCCCGTATTTGAAAGGCTGGGCGGCCTCCAGATCGGCCCGGACCATGTCCAGCAGCACCGTTCCCGACCGGTTGGGATCCGCCGACAGGGCGCCGACGGGCACGACATGAAGGCTGCGCCCGAACCCCAGGAAGCCGCCGGTGGCGATCACCGCCGATTGCGGCGTCCCGCCCGGGCCGCTCAGGACGAAGTCGACGATTTCGCCCGTCACATCACCGTCCCGGTTGACCACGCGCAGGCCGATCATGGCCTGGGCCTCGGAGGTGGTGATGTGGGGGCGTCCCACAGGGCGCACCATTCCGGGCGGCAGGCCGGCAACCGGGACCATGGCCTGCCCACCGGGGTTGGGGAGGCCGTGGTCCAATGCCGCCTGGTCGGAGGATTGGGCGCCGGTGAACAGGAATGCCGCAACCGCCAACACGACCGGTCGGATCCCGCGCATCCTCCCCCTCCCATTGGCCCGTGACCATCCTTTCCGCCCCTAAAGGGACGCGAGCCCGCAATAGTTCCCAAGGGTCTTAATATTGTTGATAGCGATCCACCTCACGCGGGCAGGACCGCACCCACTTCGGCAGCCAGCGCGCGCACCAGTTCGGCTGCCGGAAGTTCGCGGGCGAGGGCCGCACCCTGCCCTGCCCACAAAGGGATGTAATCCGGCCGGTCCAGCCGGGTTGCCGCCGCGCGAATGTCGCGGGTCAGGTCGATCATGACGGGAAAAGGCGGCAAATCGCGTTCCTTCGACTTCGCCGCGCGTATCTGGTCGTTCACGATGGCCCGGGCCGGACGGCCCGAAAACGCCCGGGTGACAGCGGTGTTCGCCGCCTGCGGGCTTTTCAGCATCCGCCGGTGCGGGACGTTCGTCCCGGCCTCGGGGCACAGCATGAAGGCCGTGCCGAGCGCCGCCGCCGATGCGCCCAAGGTCAGCGCCGCCACGACACCGCGCCCATCCATGATCCCCCCCGCCGCCACCACGGGCCGGTCCACCCGGGCGGCGATCTGCCGGGTCAGGGCGAACGTCCCGACCATCCCCTCGTCGAAATCATGCAGGAAGGTACCGCGATGGCCGCCGGCCTCGGATCCCTGGGCAAGGATCATGTCCACGCCGGCATCGGCCAGCGCCAAGCCTTCGGCAAGCGACGTGGCGGTTCCCATCGCCAGGATGCCCCGGCGTCGGCATTCCGCCAGCACGCCGGCCTTCGGCACGCCGAACGTGAAGCTGAACACGGCGGGTCCGGCGTCCAGCACGGCCGCAATCTGGTCGTCCAGGTTGTAGCGCACCGGGGGTGAGCCGTCCGGCTCCTCGGCCAGCCCCAGTTCCGACCGTATTGGTGCCAACAGATCCCGCGCCCGGCGCAACTGCTCGGCCGTCGGCGTGCCCGGCTCGTAGATGAACAGGTTGGCGGCGAATGGACGGTTGGTCTGCGACCGGACCGCGGCAACCTCGCCCGCGATTGCCTCGGGCGCGACATAGGCGAGGGCGAGCGATCCGAACCCGCCGGCCTGTGACACCGCCGCCGCGAGGGCCGGCGTGCTGATGCCACCGCCCATGGGCGCCTGCACGATGGGCAATTCAATCCCGAGCCGGTCGGTGAAGGCCGTTTTAATCCAGGTCATGATGGCCCCCTTGGCTGTTCGGTTGCGGCACGCCTACCATCCGACCGCGTTCACCCGCCATTTGCAATCCCCTGCGTGGCGTGGCCCGGCCCCAGCGGAAACCGGGTCCCGTCAGGCGCCCCCAGCGACGCAATGGAGCGTTCCAATGACCAGCGAACTTGCCCGCCGCATTGCGGACCTTGGCTTGGAGATGCCGAGCCCGGCCGCGCCTGCGGCCAACTACCTGCCCAGCCGGCACGGCGCCGGCCAGCTTTTCATCGCCGGGCAGGTTCCGCAGTGGAACGGGCAGGCACGGCATGTCGGACGTGTCGGCGTGGAGTTGTCCGTCGAGGAAGGGCAGGAGGCCGCGCGCCTTTGCGCCCTCAACATCCTGGCCCAACTCGATCATGCGCTCGGCGGCGATCTCGGTCGCCTCCAAGCCTGCCTGCGTGTCGGCGGGTTCGTCCGCTGCGATCCCGATTTCACGGACCAGCCGAAGGTCCTGAACGGTGCATCGGACCTGCTCGTCGCGGTTCTCGGCGATCGCGGCCGTCACGCCCGAACGGCCGTCGGGGTGGCCGCCCTCCCCCGTGGTGTCGCCGTGGAGGTCGATGCGATTTTCGCCGTCACCGAATAACGGACGCCCCGCCATTCGCCGCCGAGGCGCCACGCGCCCGTCAGCGCCGGACAGCACCGCGAGACCGCACACAGGCGGCAAGGCCGTGTGCGGTCTCCGTCGCGTCAGTACATGTGCTGGCCGCCGTTGATGGACAGCGTCGAACCGGTGATGAACCCGGCGTCGTCGGCGACCAGGAACAACACGCCGCGGGCGATCTCATCGGCCCGGCCGAGGCGGCCGACCGGGATGCGTGCGACGATCTTCTCCAGCACGTTCGGGGGCACCGCGCGCACCATGTCGGTGTCGATGTAGCCGGGGGCGATGGCGTTGACGGTGATCCCCTTGGCGGCCCCTTCCTGGGCCAGGGCCTTCGTGAAGCCGTGGATGCCCGACTTCGCGGCGGCGTAGTTGACCTGACCGTACTGGCCAGCCTGCCCGTTGATCGACCCGATGTTGACGATGCGGCCGAAATTGCGCTCCCGCATGCCGTCGATCACCGCGCGGCACATGTTGAAGCACGAGGCCAGATTGGTCTGGATGACTTCGTTCCACTGCTCGAAGCTCATCCTGTGGATGGTGGTATCGCGCGTGATGCCGGCGTTGTTGACGACCACCTCGACTGGACCGAGCTGGGCTTCGACCCTGCGCACACCTTCCTGGCATGCGTTGAAGTCGGCCACATCCCACTTGAAGGAAGGGATCCCGGTGCGCTCCGAGAATTCGCGCGCCCGCTCGTCATTGCCGCCGTAGTTGGCGGCCACCTTGTAACCGGCATTCTTCAATGCCACGCAGATCGCCTCGCCGATACCGCGCGTCCCGCCGGTCACGATCGCAACACGTCCGGTCATGGTTCCCCCCTTGATCGGGCTCTTTCAATCGGCCCGTGTACCTACGTTAGCCGCCCCCCACCGGGCCCGCCATACCACCTCGGCAGAGGACCCCCGCCGTTTCCGTGTTGCACGGCAAGTCCGGAGGTACCGCCGCCAGATGGCCCGCAGCCAAACCGAGCGGAAGGCACGGCCGGCAGGGTCCATCGGAGAACAGGCGGCGGCTTCCGTTGGTCACGGAAGCCGCCGCCTGCTCCCCGATATCCTGCCGATGCGGTTCCTAGATACGCTCGACGCACATGGCAATGCCCATGCCGCCGCCGATGCAAAGCGTGGCCAGGCCCTTCCGAACCTTACGCCGCTCCATCTCGTGCAGCAGCGTGACCAGAACGCGCGCACCGGATGCGCCGATGGGATGACCGAGCGCAATGGCGCCGCCATTCACGTTGACGATCGACGGGTCGAGGCCGAGATCCTTGACCACCGCGCACGACTGCGCGGCGAAGGCCTCGTTGGCTTCGACAAGTTCGACGTCGTCCATTTTCCAGCCGGCCTTCTCCAGGGCCGCGCGGGATGCCGGGATCGGCCCCACGCCCATGATCGCCGGGTCCACGCCCGTGGTGGCCCAGGACACGATGCGCGCCAGCGGTTCGACGCCCCGTTTCTCGGCGTCGGCCGCACTCATCACGACGAGGGCCGCGGCGCCGTCGTTGATGCCCGACGCGTTGCCGGCGGTGACGGTCCCGTCCTTCTGGAACGCCGGGCGCAGTTTCTGCAGCGCATCAAGGGTCGTGCCGAAGCGCGGGAACTCGTCGGTATCGACGACCGTGTCGCCCTTGCGGCCCTTGATCGTCACCGGGGCGATTTCATCCTTGAAACGGCCGGATTTGATCGCAGCCTCGGCTCGGGACTGGCTGGCGAGGGCGAATTCGTCCTGTTGATCGCGGGTGATCTGCCAGCGCTGGGCCACGTTCTCGGCCGTCGTGCCCATGTGGTAGCCGTTGAAGGCGTCCCAGAGCCCATCCTTGATCATGGAGTCCACGAACTCGGCCGGGCCCATCTTCACACCGGCGCGCAGGTGGGCGCAGTGCGGGGCCATGGTCATGCTTTCCTGGCCGCCCGCCACGACGACGCGGGCGTCGCCCAGCTTCACCGCCTGGTAGGCCAGGGCCACTGCGCGCAGTCCGGATCCGCAGAGCTGGTTGATGCCGTAGGCCGTGCGCTCGTACGGCACGCCCGCGGCGACGGCGGCCTGACGGGCGGGGTTCTGGCCTTCGCCGGCGGTCAGGATCTGGCCCATGACCACCTCGTCCACTTCGCCCGGATCGACCTTGGCGCGGCCCATCGCGGCACGGATGGCGACCTCGCCAAGGGTATGGGCCTGGACGCCGGCGAACGCGCCGTTGAAAGCTCCGATGGGTGTACGGGCCGTGCCCGCAATAACGACCTCAGTCATGCCTGCCTCCTCCGCGGCCGCCCGACCGGTCCAGGCGCGCCTTATTGATCGGGCGATCTTAAGGGCCGCCGATCTTGCGGCGCAAGGCAACGGGAGAAGGGGTCGACCGCCACCAAGGTCTCCTCAGACGTCCTTCAGGAACTTGGCCAGTGGCGCCCACACCGCTTCGGGCGCCCGCCGGCCGACCACCATGCCGATGTGCCCCAGCGGCGGTGACAGCACGCGGCCGCCGGGAATGGCGGCGGCCAAGGCGTGGGCGGAGGCCGGCGGCACGATGCGGTCGTGGGACGGCAGCACGGCCAGGGTCGGCAGACGCAGGACACCCGGATCGACGACCGTGCCTGCGATCCGCCAGGTGCCGCGGCCCGGCGTATTGGCCCCGTACCAGCCGGCCAGGCATTCCCGCGCCACCGGTGCGGCCAACGGCACGCCGTCGTTCAGCCAATCCTCCAGCGCGATGAAGGCCCGGTCGGCCGCCTCGTCCCTGCCGGCACGGCCGAACCGTGCGAACTTGCGCACCACCAGGAACGGGTCCAGCACCGCAAACAGGGCCTGGATCATATCCACCGGAAACTCGCCGCAGGCCTCGACACCGGGAATGCACGCGGCCACAAGGGACGCGTGCCCGGTGCTGTCGGCATGGAAGTCCCAGGGCGTGGCCAGCAGGGCGAGTGCTGCGACGTCGCCGGCCCGGCGTTGCGTTAGGGCCGTCGCCAGCAATCCGCCCATGCAATAGCCGAGAACCGCGGGCCGGCGATCGGGCCGCAGCGCGCGCACGGCCTCCAGCGCCCGTTCCAGGCGACCGGCCACATAATCGGTCAGGGTGAAGGTGCGCTCCTCCGCCCCCGGCGCGCCCCAGTCCAGCAGGTACGGATCGATCCCCTGCGCAGCCAGCCAGCGGACAAGGCTGCTGCCTGCGTCGAGATCCAGCACGGTCGCCCGGTTCACCAGCGAGGGAACCAGCAGGACCGGGACGCCGGTCCCCTCGCCATAGGCACGCAGGCCCGCCGTGCCCTCGCGCCAGACAGGTTCGGGATCGGTCAGGCTGCGCCGATAAGGGTGGGCGCGGTAGCGCTCGACACCGTCCAGAAACGCACCGATCCGTTCGGCCGCCGCCCGGCCGAGCGCCGCCGCCACCGCCTCAGGCGGGTGGGCGTCGAGTGCGGCGGCGAGGCGGCGTAGATCGGGACTCCAGATTGGCGACGCGCTCCTCGAGGGCGGCCACGCGCGCGGCAAGTTCAGCGACATCGCCGCCGCCAGATGCAGCGCCAGTGGCCGCGGGCCGATCCGGTCCCCCGGCTGATCCCTCCTCCCCACCCCGCTCATCGCGCGACCATCCTCCGCGCCCGGGCGCGGCCGTTTCCTGCGGTGGGGAGGCTCCGGTCGCCGCCCCCATCATCTGCCGCACCATTCGTTCGAACCCGGCCGCCAGAGCCGGATCCGCAGTCATGCGCGCCCATTCCTGCTGCCACAGGTCGAGGAAGCGTCCGGCGAGCGTGTCCAGATCCTCGGCCGGCCCCTTGTCGGTGTGCGTCATGGATGGAATTGAACCCCTCATCCGGCTGGTCAATCAAGCGGCACGCTCCGCCCCTGTCCGGACCAAGGGCACACCGGATCGGGGCCGCGAGGACGCCGGTTGCTCCGATTCCGGGAGAGCACTTGCGGCATAGCCACGGAGTCGCGTACTCCTGATGGCAAGTTGTTTTTGCACAGGCTTGCCGGAAAGTCCGCCCATGGCTGAACAGGAAGGCGCCGAAAAGCGCGTCGTCACAATCAAAAAGTACGCCAATCGCCGGCTCTACAACACCGCATCGAGCAGCTATGTGACGCTCGACCATCTGGCCCAAATGGTCAAGGACGGGGTCGATTTCGTCGTGTACGACGCAAAGACCGGCGAAGATATCACCCGCTCCGTTCTTACCCAAATCATCGTGGAAGAGGAAGCAAAAGGACAGCACCTCCTGCCGATCAGCTTTCTTCGTCAATTGATTGGATTCTACGGCGACAGCATGCAGTGGGTGGTACCAAAATACCTTGAACACAGCATGCAATCTCTGGCTCACAACCAGGAACAGATGCGGGAATATTTTAAAAATACGATCACTGGCGTATTTCCATTCGCACCGCTCGACGCAGTGAGCAAACAGAACATGGCCATGTTCGAGCAAGCCTTGCGAATGTTCACGCCGTTCCAAACGACCGTGGACCAGCGCGCCGAACCTCGTGCCAAGGATCCTGCCCAGACGGGTGCCAAATCCGGCAACGAAAAGGCCATCGACGAGCTGCAAAGCCGGCTGGACGAGTTGCAGCGGCAGCTTGGCGAGCTGACCGGATCAAAAAAAACCTAAAGTAACGAAGAAAATTTTAACATTTCCCCCGCCGCATGGCGCATAAGGTGTAAGCTGGTTTGACGCCCAGAACGTAAGGGCGGCTTTGAACGGGCAGAAGGGGCCCTTTGCGCGTGGACACGTTAACGCGTCCCAGCACCGCCTATTCACCAACTTCGGCGCGGGGCGCCGACGGTTCGGACGGGGCGCGCCTTGGCCGCCGCCGCCCCCAGAGCCGTGGCCGGGAAAGCTTCGAACTCGAACCCGTGCGCCGGCCAGGCACGGAGGCGCGCAGCCCTTGGTTCGATCCCTACGAGGACCCCTGGCTGGGTTTGCGCGCGCCCGGTCGGGTGCTGTTCGCCGTGCATATCATTGCCCAGGAGCAGGTCACCGTCGGCCTCTACAACGAACCCTGGGCCTATGCGTCGGACGCCTATCTTCGCGCCGACATGCTGCGCCATCCGCACCTGCTGCCGTAACGGATCTCCTGCCCGGCGCCGCTTGGCCCCCTTGTCAGCGCGACAACAGCATCGCCACCGGGAAACGGGCAAACAGATCGGCCACGGCGATCCGGCCGCCCTTCCCAACCGGCAATGTGCCCGCTCCTCCGAACACGTCGTGCAGAACGAGATCCGCCGGCACATCGCCCAGACGCAGCACCGTGTCGCCCCACACCCCACGTGGCGGCACCAACCCGTCGGTGCCGCCCAGCAGCGTACAGGACAGGCGGGGAACGACGACCAGCGCAAGATCCGCCCCACGACGGCGCAGGAATGCCACCAAATGGTCGGCTTGGGCCCCTTCGGCCGGCACCGGCACATAGTCCCCGGCCGCGAACAGGGCCGGCCGTTCCCGCCGAATGCCGAGGGCCGCGGCCACCACGCGCTGCTTGATTCGCCCGTCGGGCCAATGCGCCAGCAGTTCGTCCAAGGACGTCTCCTGGTCGAGAGCGGCGGTGCGGGCACCCCAGTCCACGGGCCGGCGGTTGTCCGGATCGACCAGACTGAAATCCCAGAACTCGGTGCCCTGATAGATGTCGGGGACGCCGGGCACCGTCAGCTTCAGCAGTGTCTGGGCGAGGCCGTTGACGGCGGCCGGCCGGCGGATCAAGGCCACCAGATCGACCAGATCGGACAGGAACGCGGCACTCTGGCCCGGATCCAGCAGGGCACGCAGGAACGCCTCCAGTGCGGCCTCGTACTCCGCATCCGGGGCGGCCCAACTCGACCACCGCTTGCCCTCGCGCACGGCCTTTTGCATGTACGCCGCGACCCGGTCCGCCAAGCCCGGCACCGGCTTCCTTGGATCGGCGGCATCCGGCGGCCAGGTCCCGACCAGGATCTGGTACAGCAGGTACTCGTCCTCGGCCGAGGGGACGAGGGCCTTCGGTGGCCGCTCGCCGATCCGGCGTTTCAGCGGCGCATTGAGGCGCGACCATTTCTCGGTCCGGCGCGCCCATTCGTCGGGCATTTCGCTTAGGACGTTGAGACGGGCGCGCGTGTCTTCGCCGCGCTTGTGGTCGTGGGTGGCCGTGGCGACAAGGCCGTGGGGAAAACGCTCCAGGCGTTCCTGGTTCTGACGGTGGAACAGGTCGGGCGGAGTGCCGAACCGGTCCGGATCACCGCCAACCTCGTTCAGCGAGACCAGCCGGTTGTAACGGTAGAAGGCCGTATCCTCGACCGCCTTGGCCATCACCGGGCCGGTGAACTGCTGGATCTTCCGGGCCACCCGGAAAACCGTGTCCGCGTCATAGCCGGGCCGGCCTTTGCGCGCCAAGTCACCGGTCAGCGCATCGCGCAGGAAGTCGAAGACACTGGTGTCGATCAGCTCGGTCCGCCGCTTGGCATGGCGAATGGCATGTTCGATGTGCCGCCGATCGTCGTCCGAAATCTGCTCGGGCGTGACATAGGTGCGGTACACCGGGAAATGGGACACCACGTCCACCAGCGCACGGCGCAGACCCGTGAGGGTGTAGTCGCGGCTGGCCCAACTTTGCTGGGCCAAGCGGTAGAGTTCGGTCGCGCGCCCCGTCAGTTCGCTGACCAGATCGTTCATGACGACGCGGCGCTTCGCCTCGACCATGAGCGCGTCGTAGTCGGGATGCTGGCCGACGAACCGGGCATAGGCCTCGGTCACCCCCGCCTCGTTCGACGGATCGACGAACAGGCCGCTGACCGCCGCCATGAATTCGTATCCGGTGGTGCCCGCCACCGGCCAGTCGCGCCCCAGATGCTCATCGCCGACCAGGATCTTTTCGATCAGCAGATAGAAGGGCTGGGCAAGCCGAATACCCTCGGCCGGCAACGGGGCCGATGCCGGGGATTGGAGCATCAGGTAGGCGATACGGTCCTGAAGCTTGTGGCAATAGCCGATGGGATCGAACAGCCCGTCCACATGGTCGAGCCGCAGCCCCTGGATCCGGCCTTCCGAAATCAGGCGGAAGACCAGGCCGTGGACCATTTCGAAGCATTCCGGGTGCTCGATCCTCAGACCGGCGAGATCGTTCACATCGAAGAAGCGGCGATAGTTGATTTCGTCCGACGCGACCCGCCAGAACGCCACCCGGTAGTTCTGCGCCTCCAGCAACCGGTGCAGGGCCGCATGGGACAGCCCGGCCTCATCCCCTCGTCCATCGCCGCCCTGGCCGTTCACCTCGGCCAACGCAGCCTGGATGCCGTCCGCAACGGCTTGCGTACGGGCAAGTTCGGCCAGCCGGGACTTCAGGGTTTCCGCCTCCCGCCGCAGCATCGCCTGCTGTTGGGCCGATCCGGGCCCTCCTTCGCACTTCTCGACGGTCAGCGCCTCGAACCCTTCGGCCAAGGCCCCCAACTCCGCCGCGGCATCCGGGGCGGTCCGGCCGGCGTGGCGCAGCAACGGCCCGTAAGCCTTGACGGCCAGTGGGAACCGATGGTCGTAGTAGCGGAACCCGAAGGCGCCGGCGTCGGCCTCGAAGGCCAGCACCAGTTCGCCCCGGTCCAGGATGCCGCCGTAATGATCGCCCAGCACCGGCAGCAGCACCTTGCCGTGCAATGCCTGCACCAGCGGATGCCAGTCGATGTCGAAGAAGGCGGCATAGGGCGAGGCTTCGCCCCATTCCAGCACATCCATCCACCACGGATTGCCGCTGCCCACGCCCATGTGGTTGGGCACGAAGTCCAGGATCAGACCCATGCCATGAGCATCGAGCGCCGCCGTCAGCCGGTCCAGCGCCGCCCAATCGCCGATTTCGGGATTGAGCTGATTGTGGTCGGTGATGTCGTAACCGTGGGTCGATCCCTCCCGGGCCTTGAGGAAGGGCGACGCGTAGATGTGGCTGACCCCCAGCTTCGCGAAGTAGGGCACAAGGGCCGTCGCCCGGTCGAACCCGAAATCCTTATGGAACTGCAGGCGGATGGTGGCGCGCGGAACGGCGGGCCCGGGCATGGCATCAACCTCCCACAGTCGGCCGCTCGGCCCGGATGGCGTCCAGGATGGCCCGCGCCATCGGCTGGTCGAAGATCCGGTCGAGCGGCACCTCGGTGCGGCGGCGCCAGTTCGGGTGCTCGTCCACCGTACCCGGCAGGTTCGGTTGCTCCATGGCGCCGGCCAAGTCTTCCAAACCCACCATCAGGATGCGGCCGGCGGTCCGGGCCAGGTAGCGGTACACGGCTGCCGCCAGCTCCGGTGGGAGCTGGGCCGGCGGGTTCGTGCGGTCGATGCCGGGTGGAAGCAGGCCCGCGCGGTCGAGCGCATCCAGCAAGCGGAACCGGTCCAGGTACCGGTTGTGCCCCTCCTCCAGACGCGCGGCCTCCTCCGGGTAGAATTCCAGCCGCGCGCGCCAAGCCAGGTCGCGACCATCCCACCAACCCGGCAGCGTGGGCAGGTCGTGGGTGGAGGCGGTGACCAGCGCCTGGGACGGATAGGCACCGGGCTGCAGGAATTCCTGGTCGGCGTCGCGCTCGAACCACAGCACCCGATAGGACAGGATGCCCGCCGTCTGCATGCGCGGCCGGAACCCTTCGGGGACGGTTCCCAGATCCTCGCCGATCACCAGGCAGCGGTTGCGCCGGGATTCCAGCGCGATGATGCGGACCAGATCGTCCAAAGGATAGCGCACATAGGCTCCCTCGTTGCCGGGCCGGCCCTCGGGGATCCAGAATAGGCGCATCAGCGACATCACGTGGTCGATGCGGATCGCCCCGGCATGCCGCATCGAGGCGCGCAGCACCTCGATGAAGGGAGCGTAGCCGGCCTCGGCCAAGCCCCACGGCGAGAGCGGCGACAGGCCCCAGTTCTGCCCCAGTGAATTGAGCAGATCGGGCGGCGCCCCGACGGACACGCCCGACAGCACCACGTCGGGAAAGCTCCAGGCCGTGGCGCCGCCCGGATGCTCGGCGACCGCAAGGTCCACGTACAAGCCGATGGGCATGCCCGCATTCCGGGCCTCGGCCTGGGCCGCTGCCAACTGGCGGTCCGCCACCCATTGCAGCCAGGCGAAGAAATCCACCCGTTCGGCATTCTCCTCGGCGAAGCGGCGGACATCGGGGCTGTCGGGCCGGCGAAGGCCTTCCGGCCATTCCCGCCACATCCAAGCACCGGCCCCATCGGCGTAGACATGCTCATGCAGGGCATCGAACAGGGCTTGGCGATCCAACGCCTCGCCCCGCTCCGCCCGGAAGAAGCGGAAATCCTTGCCGCGTTCCGTTTCGTCCGTCCCGTGCAGCTCACGGAAACGGCGGTGCAGCATGGCGAGCACGGGAAGCTTCAGGCGTGCAACGGCGGCATAGTCCACCCGCTCGGCCGAACGTGCGGCCGCAAGCTCGGCCTGGAACCCCGGTTCCCCGACACGGATACGCGCATCCGGGCACTCGGCGAATTCCGGCATACCCGCCACGTCGATGTAGGCGGCATTCAGGAACGCCCGGTTCGAGGGCGAATAAGGGCTGAAATGACCGGGATCGGCGGGGAATTGAGCGTGGAGCGGGTTCAATCCCAGCACGCCGGCCCCCTGGGCGGCAGCCGCGCGGCTGAACTCGGCCAAGTCATGGAAATCGCCGATGCCCCACCCGCGCTCCGACCGAAGCCCGTAAAGCTGGACGGCAATCCCCCAGAAGGCTTGGTCCGGGTCCACGTCCTGCGGCCCCATGCAGCGTTCAGGAGCCACGATCAGGGTGCACGTCGACTCCAGCCCGCCGCCCGTGCGTACCACCAGCCGGTGGTAACCGATCGGCAGCAGAAGGGGAATGTTCAATCGTCGGCGCCGCAACAGCACCCCGTCCACCATGCGGCTTTCGCCCGCCGGCATGGCGAGGGCTTCGAAGGCGCCACTGTGCTCGGCCCCGGTCCCCTCCTCCACCACGGTCCAAACGCCGACGGACGTTTCCGGCAGGGTCAGTTCGACGGACGGTGAGGCTTGGTCGGTGACCACCAGCGCCGGCGGCAGGATTCGCCGCCACGGGCGCTCCTCGACGGCGCGGAGGCTGGCCTGCAGCGCGTCCTCGCTCGTGACGTCGAACCCCATGGCGGACAACAGGGCCCGCTTGGTGTCATCGGGCACCTGCGTCTTCTTGCCGAAGATGTCGACCCATTCCAACTCGATCCCAGCGGTTGCGGCCAAGCGGTCCAAAACCGTCATCAAGTCGTCTCCACGCGGTACCAAAGGGCGGACCACCCCGCCAGATTGCCGCGGGCCAGCATGTCCGCGGCTTCGGGATCGCTTGCGGCGATCAGGCGGCCTGCCGGCGTTTCGGCGGGGGCGGCCTCCGGCCCCAGGTTCGCCACCAGCATGAGCCCCCCCGGCCCGAAACGCCAGTCGACGTCGATCCGGGCGGCTCCCGGCGTCCGGACCGTCGCACGGGCGGTGCCACTCCCGGCCAGGAGCGGCACCACCTCGCGCATGCGTATGCGCAACAGCTCGCGGACATGGGCCAACCAACCCGCCGCCTCCGAACCGGACAGCGCAGTCCAGTCCAGCTTGGCCATGTGGAACGTGTCTTTGGCGAGGGGATCGGGGATGCGCGCGCGGGCCGCCGGATCCCGGAAGGCGGGGAAGTGCTCGAATTCCCGGCGGCGCCCCTCGCGGACCGCGTCGGCCAGATCGCCCTGGAAGTCGCAGAAGAACGGGAACGGCTGGCGACACCCCCACTCCTCGCCCATGAACAGCATCGGTGGCTGCGGGGCCAGAAGCAGCACCGTCATCATGGCGCGCAGGGTCCGCGGGTCGGCAAGCCGGGTCAGCCGCTCACCCATGGCACGGTTGCCGATCTGGTCATGGTTCTGCAGGAAGCTGACAAAGGCGGTGGGGGGGAGATCGCCGGACGGTTCGCCGCGCCTGGCGTGATCCCGGTGGGGCGACGGTTCGCCCTGATAGGCGAACCCTTCGGCCAGGCATCGGGCGAAACGGCGGAGCGGCGCCTCGGCATAGTCGCGGTAGTAACCGTCGGCTTCGCCGGTCGCCAGCACATGGGCGGCGTGGTGCCAGTCGTCGTCCCACTGGGCGTCGTAGAACCGGGGACGCCCGTCGTCGCGGGCCAGCAGCGACGACCGGTTGTCGTCGTTCTCCAACACCAGATGGACGGCCCGGTCGGTGATGCGCGACCGCACCGTGCGCGCAAGTTCGTGCAGGATATGTTCGTCGCTGTCGTCGGCGATCGCATGCACCGCGTCCAGGCGCAGGCCGTCGAACCGGAACTCCTCCAGCCAATACAGCGCATTGTGGATGGCGAAATCGCGCACTGGCCGGGCGCCCGCCCCGTCGTAGTTGATGGCGGCCCCCCACGGCGTCTTGTGCCGGTCGGTGAAGAAGGGAGCGGCATAACGGCCGAGGTAATTCCCCTCCGGCCCGAAGTGGTTGTAGACCACGTCCAGGAACACCATCAGGCCGCGGGCATGCGCCTCGTCCACCAGGGCCTTCAGGTCGTCCGGAGTGCCGTAGGCGCTGTCGGGCGCGTAGGGCAGCACCCCGTCGTACCCCCACCCGCGCCGGCCCGCGAAGTCCGACAGGGGCATCAATTCCACAGCGGTCACGCCAATCGACACCAGGTGGTCGAGCCGGCGGCGTACGCCGTCGAAGGTGCCTTCCTCGGAAAAGGTCCCGACATGCAGTTCGTAGAGCACCGTCTCGTGCCAGGGCCGGCCGCGCCAGTCGGCAGTCCGCCACGTATAGGCGTGCGGATCGACGACGACGCTGGGACCGGACACATCGTCGGGTTGCCAACGCGATGCCGGATCGGGCACCCGCAACCCGTCCGCCAGCTCGAAGCGGTAGCGGCTGCCGGCGTGCGCCCTGTCGGTCACCAGTTCGAAAAATCCGCCCCCGGCCGGCTGCATGGGCAGGCGTTCGTTGTTCTCCTCCAGCACCAGGAACAGGCTTTGTTCGGATGGGGCCCACAGGCGGAAGCGTACGTGGCCGTCCTCGCGCAGCTGGGCTCCGAACGGCATCGCATGGGCGAAATGGGCGGTCATGGGAGGCTCCGGGGCGGCGCGCCTTGCTGCGCGTAGCCCGAAACGCCCCCGAACCGGGCAGGTTCCCACTGGGACCGTTCTAGGATGGGTCCGGCTATGGGATGGAGGCTGCGATCGGCGCGGTTTCATCGGCCAAGGCCGAGGCCGCCATCCTGGATGCCAGAATCTCCTTGAGCCGCGTGCGGTAGGTCTGCACGGCCGCCTTGACGTCGGCCTCCATGTCCTTGACCTGGCGGTCGGGGTTGATGGCCCGCATCAATTGCATGGCGGCCAAGCGGAGGCTTGCCAGCCGCTCGGGCGCTCGCCCCTCCGGATGGACGATGTTGTCGATGTGCTCGTTCAGCGCCGTCGCGATACGGTCGGTTGCCACCCGAAGCTCGGGATCGCGAATGCGCCGCAGGAAATCCTCGATGATCGCGGGCACGCGCTGGACGTGCTCCATGGCCATGGGGTCCGGCTGTTTGCCGACGAGGCCGGGGAGCGCGTACTCCACCAGGAAGGCCACCTGAAAGGCATGCCCGACCAGCTTGTGCTGGTTGATCAGGTCGAAGCTTTCGGCGAGTTCGGCCTGAAGATCCACTTGGCCGAACTGGTTCACGGCCTTGAGCCGTACCGTGTTCGGCGGATCCATTGAGGACGCCAGCCGCGGATTATCGCGCGACTGCCGGCGCCGGTCAGGGCCTATGTAGTCGCTGGTGACAACGAACGGGCGGCGCTGCTCGACCAGGGCAATCAGCCGGTCTTCAACCTGCTTTATGGAGACCGGTTTGGCCATCAGATCGTCGGCACCGGCATTGGTCGCGCGCGCCAGCATCAAGTTGGTCGGGTTCCATGTCGACACGACGATGCCGAGAAACGGATTGCGGAGCACGTGACCGTGCCGCACTTGGTTCAGGAACTTGAAATTGGGACTGTCCGGCGCATCGGCATCAATGATCAGGAGATCCGGCATACCGGCCGAGGCCCCCCCCTCCATCTTCTCCATCATGGATTGGGGGCTGTCGAATTCGGTGATCGTCTTAACATCGATATGGTTCAATGCCGTGCGGATGATCCGACGGGTGTGGATCTGCGGATCAATAATAAGCACCTCGACGGCCGAAAAATTGTATTCACCCATGGAGTCACCATGTGAGGGGCCGGGTCCGAGGGCAGGGCACCCTGAAGGATCGGGCTATTCAGATCATACAGGGGTGAATGAAATATAAATTCGCGTTGTATGCGGGGGAAGCTCGCAGCCCCACTTGCGGCCGCGGTTTTTCCCAGGATCGCCATCGAGGGGCTGGCCATCCGCCAGAGCAGTGTCCAACAAAACCTGCCAAATACGCCCCCCGCCCATGTCCGGCATCGTGAAACGCACGGCATTCGCCGATGCATTCATCAGAAACAGAAGGGTCGGCTCATCCCCGGTCGATCCCGGCCCGGCCGTCGATCCATTCAGCAGCATCCCGAAACTGCGCCCCTGTGGGTTTGTCCAGTCCGCGACCGACATTTCGGTCCCTGCCGGGGAAAGCCAGCTCAGATCCTTCACACCCGGGGCTCCGGTCTCGCGTCCGTGCGGGAATCGGGATTGGCGGAGCGCCGGGTATCGACGCCGGAGGTCCAGGCACAGGCGCACAAATCGCACCAGGTCGGCGTCGGGATGACTCCAATCCAGCCACGACACCTCGTTGTCCTGGCAGTAGGCGTTGTTGTTGCCGTGCTGGGTGCGGCCGAACTCGTCGCCGGCCAACAGCATCGGCGTGCCCTGCGCGAACAGCAGCGTGGCCAGCAGGTTGCGCTTCTGCCGCTCGCGCAGCGCCCGGATCGCCGGGTCGCCGGTCGGCCCCTCCACGCCGTGGTTCCAAGACAGGTTGTGGCTGTGGCCGTCCCGGTTGCCCTCGCCGTTCGCCTCGTTGTGCTTGTCGTCGTACGAGACCAGGTCGTGCAGCGTGAAGCCGTCGTGCGCGG